>JADYZL010000038.1 GCA_020853155.1 Bryobacterales bacterium | reverse complement strand
TGGAAGGAGGGGAAGTCCGTAACCACATTCCTTCGTGCCGTGGAACTGCGCACCGGAGCGGATGGCAAGGCAACGGGCACGATTCCGGTGCGCGAGAGCGGGTCTCTCATGCTGGTGGCGCGCGCCACGGATGCCAACGGCCGCCAGATTGAAGACCAGAACTACCTGTGGGTGACCGGCGGCGAGGGAGGGTGGAACTGGTCCGAATCCCGGAATATCGAGATCATTCCCGACAAGAGCCGCTATCAGGCCGGGGATACCGCGCAGATCCTCGTAGTTGCGGGCGCGCCCGGCACGCCGGTGTTGATTACCGTCGAGGCAGGCAAGATCTATGAGCAGAAAGTGATCACCGCCACGGATGGAACCGTGCGTTATTCCTTGCCTATTACAGAAGATTTTGCACCGAATGTCTATTTGAATGCAGCATTCCTTAAGGACAATCGCTACTATTCCGGCTCCCGCAAGATCAATGTTCCGGCGATTCGACGAAAGCTGAATGTCTCGGTCTCGGCATCGAAGCCGCAGTTCAAGCCTGGCGAGAAGGGCACGATCGAGGTGGAAGCGAAGGATTGGCAGGGCAAACCGGCCGCGAACGCCGAGATCAGCCTCGGAGTGGTGGATGAGGCGATTTATGCGATTCGCCCGGAGAATGTTCCCGAGATTAGCCGGTACTTCTGGGGCGAGCGCTACAACCAGGTTTATACCTTCAATTCCATGGATTACTACTTCGCGGGGGAGGCCGGCAAACGGCGCATTCAGCTTGCGGAACGGAAGCGGCGCAAGGCGCTCGCACAGTTGAAGAGCGAGCGCTACGTGGATCCGAAGGTGCGAAAGTATTTTCCCGATACCGCTCTCTGGCTGGCCGATGTGAAGACCGATGCAAGAGGGCGCGCGCGAGTGGAGATCACCTGGCCGGATGCCCTCACGACATGGCGAACCACAGCAAGAGCGGTCACCCCGGAAACCCGCGTGGGCAGCGCGATTGACCGCCGGATCGTTCGCAAGAACTTGATTCTTCGGTTGGCCGTGCCGCGATTCTTCACGGTGGGTGACGAAGTGGAAATTTCGGCGATCGTGATGAACTATCTTGCAACGCCGCAGCGCATTCATACTGCGCTGGCCGTGGAAGGGTTGGAACTGCTTGGCCCAGCCGAGCAGCCTCTCGAGATCGGCACGCGCGGAGAGGCGATCGCGCGTTACCGGGTGCGCGCCACCAAACCGGGAGACGTGAAGATTACGGGCAAGGCCCTTGGGACGGAGGAATCCGATGCCGTGGAGCTGACGATCCCCGTCCGCCCGTTCGGCATTGAAACGCTCACGTCGAACTCCGGCTCAATCAACGGGAGCGACGGGGTCAAGGAGTTCGAGATTACGTTCCCAGAGGATGCGATCGGCGGCGCGCGTTCGCTTGAGATCAAGGTGTCGCCTTCGGTGGCCGGCAGCATCTTCAGCGCGCTTGAGTATCTCACCAGCTATCCTTACGGCTGCACCGAGCAGATCATGTCGAGTTTCCTGCCCAACATCATCGTGACTCAGGCGCTGAAGAAGCTGGATATCCCTTCGAATGTGGACCGCGGCGAACTCAATCGCAAGGTACACGACGGGCTTGAGCGCCTCTACTCTCATCAGCATCCGGATGGGGGTTGGGGTTGGTGGGTCTCCGACGAGAGCCAGGATTTCATGACCGCTTACGTCCTCTACGGCCTCGGAGAGGCAAAGCAGGCGGGCTATGAAGTGGAGAGCTACCGGATCGATCAGGCGCGCGTGTGGCTGCGCTCGCGATTGCTCGAAAACCAGACCATCCCCGCGGACTTACGAGCCTTCATCGGTTTCGCACTGCTAGGCAGTGGAGCGAAAGATCCGCAAGTGCAGGACATGCTCTACGCTCAACGCCGAGCGATGACGCCGCATGGGCTGGCGCTGGCCGGCCTCGCGCTGCACGCCGTGGCAGATCCACGAACGCCGGAGCTTGTCGATGCGGTCGAAAGTGCGGCAACCACGGAAGGGCTCGCCCATTGGACGGGGGAGCGGGACGATCTGATGGGGATCTCCTACAACACGTCCGCCGAAACGACGGCATTCGCGTTGAAACTTCTCCTGCAGGCGAAGCCGGAGAGTGCGCGGATCGCGCCCGCCGTGACGTGGCTAATCGCGAATCGTTCGAACGGCTACTATTGGGAATCGACAAAGACCACGGCCATGGTGATCCTGGGCCTGACCGACTACCTGGCGCGCAGCGGAGAACTGAAACCCAATCTTGATGTCGAGGTGTTTCTGGATGGCAAGAGCGCGCTCAAGACTCGCTTCACCGGAAAGGATGCGCTGAAGTTGGATGTGCCCACGATCCGGCGCGAAGCGGATGCGTTGCGCGACAGTGTGCACCGTGTGCGTGTGACCGCCAAGGGCGATGGGCGCGTTTACTGGTCCGCCACCGGAAGGTATTTCTCCCGTCCGGAGGGTCATGAGCGGGAAGGCCGCATCGGGCTGAACCTGCTGCGAGAATACTTCCTGCTGCAACCGGTTGCGAAGGGAGATCGCACCGTGTACCGTCTCGCTCCGATGCCGGATAAGCTGAAGCCGGGAGATGTCTTCGCATCGCGCTTGACGCTGACCGGTAGCGACTGGCGCTACCTGATGATCGAAGACCCCATTCCTTCGGGCACGGAGTTCATTGATCGAAGGGAGTCTTTCGAATTGGAGAATAGCCCACCCTGGTGGTCTTGGGATCCATCCGCGAAAGAGTACCGCGACGATCGCGCCGCGATTTTCGAGTATGAGTTTGATCGCGGCCAACGCCAGTTCACGCACATTCTTCGGGTGGTGAATCCTGGGAGTTTCAAGGTGAGCCCGGCGAGCGTGCAGCCCATGTATCAACCCGGCTATCGCGCCACCACCGGGAGCGCGCAACTGGAGGTGGAACCATGAAACGCTGGATGGTAACCTTCTCTGGGGCGTGGAAGGCGGTTCTCAAGGAGCGGCTTCTGCTAGGGGCGAACCTCCTCGGTCTACCCATGCTTTTCGGCGGATTCTGGGCGTGGCTGTACTTGCCGGTCTCCAGCATCCCGCTGGTTCTTCTTTCCGTTGCGCTCCTGCTGGCGGTCGTCCTGGCGCTTCTGCTGCTGACGGTGTTCACGTACAACTCTTACTATGTGGCGCATCGCCCCTTGCAGCCGGTTTCCTCGGAGGGGATTCGCTTGCCGGTGACGCCGCTGGGGAGGCGTTCCGTGGCCGTGTTGCCTGCGATGCTGATCTGGTTCGTGGTGTTCGGCTTGCTGTGCGCATCAATCGGCTGGGTTGGCTCGTTTACGCTCGATTGGGCGAAGCCAGTGGCGTCAAGCCTCACCATGGTGTCGCAGAAGCCGGTGAGTTTTTACTCGGTGAACGCGGTGTTTGTGGGCGTACTCGATGCGATTCGCTGGCTTGTGCTGCCCTTGGTGTTCTTTGCATCCTTCGCGGGGCTGGCCACGGCGGCGCTGCGCCGCGGGCGGAGAGGCCAATGGCAGCGGAATGCGATGTGCAGCTTGCGCAACCCGGCCTATTGGGTGGGCTGGCTGGCATTTCTTGCACTCGGCCTCTGGACGCCCGCGAAGCTCATCGATTGGGTTCCGGGGATCGAAGGAATTCCGCAAGCGACGGCGAGCATGCTGCTTCGCTTCGGCGCGGCGATCGTACTGGCGATTTTCTGCTGGCTCGTGTTTCTCTCACTGCTGGCACGCTTGACGAAGAAGCCCCGGGAGAGCCTCCTTGTGGTGGCCGGGGAAACCCGCCCGCGGCCAGCCTAGCACCGTCTGGCGGCCCAGTTGCCGGATGGCCAGGCGCAGGAATTC
>JADYZL010000037.1 GCA_020853155.1 Bryobacterales bacterium | reverse complement strand
GGCAATGAGTATTTCAAGAATGCGAAGTACAAAGAAGCCTCCATCATGTACCGCAATGCCCTGAAAAAGGACATGAAGTACGGCGAGGCATATTACCGGCTGGGCCTCGTCCACAAGCGGATGGGCTTCCAGGTGCCGGTAAAGGCCGGAGATATCATCCAGGCCGTGAACTCGTTCCGCCGCGCTCTCGAGGATAAGCGCCTCTCGAAAGACAGCCGCACGGACACGATGGTGCAGTTGGCGGAGATCTTCGTCTGGTACTACACCACGAACCCGGAGGAGCAGGACAAAGAGTTCCTCAACAAAGAGGTCGCTTCCCTCCGGGACAAGTTCTACGAGATGGATCCGAACAGCTTCGACGGCAAGCGCCTGGACGGATTCCTGGCGCTCACCTCGGGGAAGCTCGACGAAGCCATCACCCTGTTTGAAGCGGCCATGAAGATTCATGGAGACAATGACCCCGGCCTGCGCCTGGCCATCATGGGCATCAAGATGCGGCAGGGCAAGAACGAGGAAGCCGAAGCGATCGCCAACGGGATCATCAAGGACGATCCCAAGTACGGCCCCGCCTACGACGCCCTCTACTTGCACTACATGGTCACGCGGCGGCCCGAGATGGCAGCCAAGATCCTCGAGCAGCGCGACGCGGCCATGCCCGGAAATCTCGCCGCCGTGATGAAACTGGCACAGCACTATCGTGTGTTTGGCCAGCCGGAAAAGCGCGAAGCCCTCTTACGGCGCATTGTCGACAATCCCAAACAGTTCGAAGGAGGCCGCGAATCGGTCATCCGCCACCTGTTTCAATTCGCAGAGTGGGATAAGGCCATCCAGTTCGCTCGCGAGGGGCTTGAGAAAGATCCCGGCCACAAGCAAACGTACAACAATTTCATCGCCGAAGCTTTGTTGAAGACGGGCGATAAGGCTGGCGCGGAAAAAGTCGTGGATTCCACGCTGGCCAGCGATTCCGAAGATGCCGTCGCGCTGGCGCTGAAAGGCCAAATCCTTCTCGATTCGAAGGATTCGGACAAGACGAAACAGGCGCTCGGCGACCTCGCGAAGGCGGTAGCGGCGCAGCCGGATAACGTCGTGATCCGTTACGACCTCGGCAGGGCTTACCTCGCCTCAGGGAACATGGATAAGGCGATCAATGAGTTCCGTCAGGCGGTGGAGCGCCGTCCGAATTACGCGCCCGCTCAGTTGGCTCTCGCCAAGCTTTACTACCTCAAGCGCGAGTACGCCAATTCCATCGCTTCCGCGGACCGCGTGATCGCAATTACCCAGGCCCGGCCAAGCCCCGACGCGATTCTCGTCAAGGCGCTGGCGCAAGTGGGTGTTGGAGACGTCGACAAAGCCCAGACGTTGCTTGCGCAATCGGTCGCGATGTACCCGAACATTTCCGACCTGCACTTCGAGCTAGGCAGGATCTATTTGGCGAAGCATCAGCTACCCCAGGCCGAAGCCTCCTTCCGCAAAGCGGTGGATGCCAAGCCAACCGATTTCAAGGGCATTACCGGCCTCGCCGAAATCTATGCTCAGCAAGGAAAGATCGATTACGCCATTCAGTTCCTCAAAGATCATCTGAAGACGGTTGAAACTCCTGTACTGCTGCAGAATGCCATCGGCAGCCTCTATGTGCGAAAGGGAGATCTGGACGCGGCGCTCAAGAACTATCTGGAGCTTTCAAAGGCCGTGCCGGATTCCTCTGACCTCAACATGAGAATCGGGGAAGTGTACCGCCGGAAAGGCGATCTCCAATCCGCCGTCACCTACATGCAGCGCTCGAGCGAACTCGACCCGAACAATCTGGTGCCGCTGATGCAAACCGCGACGATCCTCGATGAGATGGGCCGCACCAGGGAAGCGACAGCGGCCTACCAGAAGGCATTGCAGATCGATACGGAGAACATCGTCGCACTCAACAACCTCGCCTATATGCAGGCCGAAAGCGGCGGCGACCTCGATCTCGCGCTGCGCTACGCGGAGACCGCCAAGCGCAAAGCGCCATCGAACCTCCAGATCGACGACACTCTCGGCTGGATTTACGTAAAGAAGAACCTGAACGACAACGCACTGGTGATCTTCCGCGATCTGGTCAAGAAGCAGCCGGAGAATGCCACCTTCCGCTACCACCTCGGCGTAGCTTACGCGCAAAGGGGCGACACCGCCAAGGCAAAGGAAGAACTGAACGCCGCTCTCCGCTCGAACCCCACTTCGAAGGAAGCGGAACAGATTCGAAAGGTGCTCGCGAAGCTCTAGTCGATGGGCCGGGAATGGCGTTGCCCTCGGGCGCGCACTTCCGGCCCATTCGTTTTTCCTATTGGCAAGCCCATCCAGTACCGGCATTTCCCGATGAACCCATCGCCTAACCCACCGGGGATTTCCCCCTCGCCCTCCTGGTGTACGCTGCATCCGTGGCTACCCTGGGCCGCGCCCTTCCTGGTCTATGTAGGCATCCTTTCCGGGCAGGATTTTCTACCCATCAGTCCCGCAGCCAACCACATCCTGCGCCTCGTGCTGTGTGGCGGTATCATCGTGTTCTGTTCGAGAAGGCTGTTCTCGCTGCGCGTCGTGAACCCGGTTGGTACGATTTTGATCGGCATCGCCGTGTTCGCAGTCTGGGTTGCACCGGACGCCCTCTTTCCGGGCTATCGGGCACACTGGCTCTTCTCCAACAGCCTTCTCGGGCACTTCGATCCGAAAGCCAATGCGGAAATGGCCACCGCGCCACTGTCGTTCTTCGCATTGCGTATTGCGGTTTCGGTGCTTCTAGTGCCTATTCTCGAAGAACTTTTCTGGCGCGGATTCATCATGCGGATCCTGATACGCAACGATTTTGAGAGCGTCCCGCTGGGCGCATGGCAGCGCAATGCCTTTCTGATCACCGCCATCCTCTTCGCTCTCGAGCACGGCGTCTACTGGGACGTCGGCCTGGCTGCGGGTTTGATCTACAATGCCTGGATGGTTCGCACGAAGTCCCTTGGCGACGTCATCTGGGCCCACGCGATTACGAACGGCCTGCTGGCGGCGTACGTGATCGCTTTGGGAAAATGGGAGTTCTGGCCCTGAGCCATGCGGCCCGCCCGGACTAGGCTCAGCTTGACAAGCCGTGCGCTCCGCCCGCGCAATGATCGATCTGGCGCTAGCGCCGCTATTTATTTTCATCATGCGAATTCGCGAATTGCTTGCGACGGGAAATCCGTCTTTCTCCTTCGAGTTTTTTCCGCCTAAGACGGAGGAAGGCGGCCATCACCTCCTCGACATCATCGAGTCTTTGCGAGACCTGCGCCCAACCTATGTCTCCGTGACCTACGGGGCGGGTGGCAGCACGCGCGACCTCACCATTGATCTCGTGCAGCGCATCAAATCCCGCTTCGGCATCGAAACCATGGCCCATCTTACCTGCGTGGGCTCCCATCGCGATGAACTCGCAGCTACGCTCAGCCGTTTGCGCGAGAGCGGAATTCACAATGTGCTGGCCTTGCGCGGCGATCCCCCCAAGAACCAGACACGCTTCGAGCGCGTCGATGGCGGCTTCGGTTATGCAAGCGAACTCACGGCCTTCATTCGGGAAGGCAAATGGGAATTTTGCGTGGCCGGCGCATGCTATCCCGAGAAGCACACGGAGGCCACCTCACTCGACGCGGATATCGAGAATCTCAAGCGCAAGGTGGAGGCCGGGGCCGAGTTCCTCATTACCCAGCTTTTCTTCGATAACCGGCGCTACTACGATTTTGTGCAGCGGGCGAGAACGGCGGGCATCGGCGTGCCCATCATCCCGGGCATCATGCCCATCACGAATGTAGATCAGGTTGAGCGGTTCACGAAAATGTGCGGCGCGTCCATTCCGAATCCACTGCTCGACGAATTGCATCGTCTCCGGTCGAATCCCGAAGCCGTTCTCTCCCTCGGCGTGGCACACGCCACTGCCCAATGCCTGGATCTGCTCCAAAGAGGAGCGCTGGGCATCCACTTTTACACACTGAACAAGTCGGCGGCTACCCGCACGATTCTCACCGCCATCCGAACCGTGCTGCCGGCCCTGCGATGATCTCGTCTCTTCGCGCTTGCGGTCGCCTCCGCCGGCCTACCGGATTCCGAACCCGTCCGCGCTTCCGCAACCGATGGGCTGCCCCGGTGGCGCGGTCTCGGGTTTCGGCATGGGAATCTCTTTCGGATTCGCCTCGAAGCGTCCGATCCGGGAGGCAAGCCACGCCGCGTGCGCCTTCCATGGCACATCAGCGCCCCCGGACTTTTCGAGATATTCCTTCACTTCGCTAAGCTTCAGGGAAACCATCGCCTTCGTCTCGTCCGTCGACTCGGGAGATTGAGCCAACGCCATCAGGCGATAGAGCACGACCCCATTCGCGGTCCGCTGCAACGCCCCCTCCATTCCCTCGCGGCGCGCTGCTCGAATCGTCGCATCTAGCAACTGGTCGAGCACCTCCTCCAGGCGCATCTGACCACCGTCTCGCGCGGCATACTGCAGCAGCCTGGCCGCCCGCTCCGGGTTCAGCAGGAGAGCAGCGGTTTGGTCCGCAGCCACTTCCGCCGCGGCCAGCGGATCAAACGTGCGTCCCGTGTGCGACGGAAAGCTCTCCGCCGTTCGCTCAAAGCCCGGCGGATGCGGCGGAATTGTGTCGAGTATCCGCTCCGGGATGCGCAGAAACTCGGGCGATAGGGTTGCAATCAGCGCCGTAAGCGCGGCCTGCTGCCGCCCCCTGGGAATCAGTCTGGCCGGTGAAGCCAATTCCCCGCTCGCCCCACCGCGAACTGGGTATCCATACTCCAATCCGCCTACCACTTTGGCCGCCGCCTCCGCTTGGTAGCGGTGCAACAGATAGATCGGCGTCAGCGTCTCTCCCATCGCCGACAACGGCTCGCCGGGGCGCAGGACCTTCTCCGAGAATCGCGCCAGCACCGCCTGTCGCACGCGCGTCAATCGGACGAGTTCCGCCGCTGCGTCCGTACCGTTGTCCCACAGGTGGGCATCCGGTGAAGCGCTACCGGCAGGGCGCGCATCGGGATCGCTCAGAAAGCGAAGTCCCTTACTGTAGGCCCGGTCGAGAATATCGTCGAGGGCATTCGCCTCGTTCGTTCCCGGCGGAAAATCCTGGTAGCCATAGCCGATCGCCGTCTTGTCCCATTCGCCGATTCCCGTGCCATACGCCTTCGAGAGATCCACGCCGCCGTGCGCATCAAGCGCGATGTAGGGATGCGGATAGTCCATCACCGAGGCGTTCCCGTTCGTGCTGGCTGCAAAATTGTGCGCAAGGCCCAGCGTGTGCCCCACCTCATGCGCGGATAGCTGACGCAGACGGGCGAGCGCCATCTCTTTCATTTGCGGAGGCACCGGCTTCCCTTCTTCGTAAGGAGCCAACAGCCCCGTCGCGATCAGGTAGTCTTGCCGCACTCGCAAGGACCCCAGCGTGACATGCCCCTTGAGGATTTCGCCTGTACGCGGATCCACAACGCTGCTACCGTAGCTCCAGCCCCGCGTGGCGCGGTGGACCCACTGAATCACGTTGTAGCGCAGGTCCATCGGGTCCGCCCCTTCCGGCATCAACTCCACCCGGAAGGCGTTGCGGTAACCGGCCGCTTCGAACGCCTGGCTCCACCACCGCGCGCCGTCCAGAAGCGCACTTCGAACCGGCTCGGGAGCGCCGCGGTCCAGGTAGTAGACAATCGGCGCCACCGGGTCGCTCAGCTTCGCCGTGGGGTCTTTCTTTCGCAATCGGTGACGCGGCAGCACGCGTTTCTCGATGCGGTCTTCGATCGGCGCCGCATAGTCGGCGTACTTCACATCGAAATAGCCGGAACGCGGGTCGAAACGCCTTGGCAGGTAGCCAGCATCCGGGAGTTCCACGAACGAATGGTGCTGCCGCACCGTAAACTCCGAGGCCGAGGGAGCCACGGTTCTCAAGTACCTCCCCATATCGCCCTCAGCGACGTAGGTCACCGTGGATTCGATCTCCGAGTTCTTCGGGAAGTTCTTCGTCCGTTCGAGAAATATCGCGCTGCGAGGGGCATCCACCTTAAACGCGCCCTCATTCATTCCCTTCAGCTTCGGAATGATCCTGTGCGCATCCCGCAACGCAAAATCCGTTACATCGATCAACACCCGGCTCCCTGCGGCCGCTTCCGCCTTGAAGCCCCAGACCACCGCTTGCGCGAACGATTGTTCCACCGCATCGCGCTCGGCTGCATCCGCGGAACTGGCCCGGTAATCGGTATTACGCTGCATCAGCAGCACCTTCGGGCCAACTCTGTGGAAGAAAACCACCCGCTGAGCCCCAAGCTGGCCACGGTCCAGGCCAAGATCGTTCGAACCAACCCCGGCCGGGAGCGAACTCACGTAGAGAAAGTCCTTGTCCCAACGATCCACCACCAGCAGGAGCCGCCCCGCCGCATCGTCCCAATACATAGGGAAATATCCCGGCATCGCGGTCTTTCCTGCCGTGGCCGCGGCGATGGCGTCACCCGTCTGGGCGCTAAGGGCCGCGCAACACACAGCAACCAACAACAGAAGCGTTCGAGAAAGAGAGGCGATGCGATTCATGGCTGCCTCCTAGAATATCGTTACCTGCCCGCCGCTACTTTAGAGTGGCGCGATGGATGGCGCGTCGGGCAGCTCCGCGATTCTCCATAGCCCCAGCGATTTGTCCGCGAATGCCCCGCCATGCTCCGTGCAGTTTTCGTTCAGTATCGCCACGGGTGGGGGAAAGTGGAAAGGCGCCCGTTCGAGATTCAACAAGCGCCAATCGCCGTCCTCAATATCGTGGTTCTGCGCGTGCTCCGGGAACGTGGTGGTCAACAGCCATCGTGAACCGCTCGCCTTGAGATTCGCGATCACATCCCAGATATGTTTCGAGGAGAGATGCACAAGGCAATCCCGGTTGAAGACGAGATCCACTTCCGGCAGTGGATCCCGCGTCAAATCCAGCAGCGCGAAGCGCCGCCCCGTGCCGCCAAACTCCCACTGATGGCGCTCAATGAGATCCGCGACAATATCCCCGCCCCAATACCTCACTCCGGAGAGGTCCACGGCCCGCATCCAGCCGAAATCGCCACAGGGAAGATCGAGCATGGAGGCCACCTTCAACTCCCGCAACAGCACGGGCAACTGTGCGCGAATCGCCGCGGTCTGTTCCAAGGCCGAACCCGACCCCGAAATCGATTCCTCGCTCCCCCAGAGATTCGTCCGGAAAATGTGGGCGAACCGTTCCTTAAGGTCAAGACCTTCCAGCTCCGCTGCCCGCTCGAGGTACCGCAAATGCGCCGGAACGGCTTCCGCCCGGTCTAGCGATGGCTTCATCCCACTCAGTGTATCCTGTCACGGCGCAGCCGCCCTCACCGGCCTATCCGGTAGCGATCTGGTACATTTTGTGAGAGCGCTGAGACCGAGGGATGCCATCTCAATTACCGGACGAACAAGAGACCCTGCCCGGGAGCCCTCCCGGAACACACCGGGATCTCATTGCACGAGTGATGGCCAGTTCCGGACTCAGCCGCTCCCCTCGTCTACGGCAATTGCTCGATTACCTAATTGCACAATCGCTGGATGAATCGACGCCGCCGCCCACCGAGGAGCAGATTGGTGTGGCTGTTTTTGGCCGCCCGCATGGCTACGATACTTCCACCGACACCATCGTTCGCGTCGAGATCTCCAAGCTGCGCAAGAAGCTGGAGCATTATTTCCTCGACGAAGGACGGGACGAAGCCATGGTCCTCGAACTACCCCGGCGATTCTATGGCCTCGTCTTCCGTCCGCGCGAGACAGTTCCAACGGGAGAGGGGGCACCGGCGGAGGCCCGTTCCTGGTGGAGATCGTATCCGCTATGGATTGCCGCGTCCGCCCTGCTCACCCTCATTCCAGCCCTGATTGCAACAGCCGCATGGTGGTGGCCGCAATCCGCGCCGGGCGCGCCGGACGTGCAGAAAGCGTCCGCAGCACGCTATCGCGATCATTTCTGGTCCAACGTGTTTGAGGAGAACAAGCAAACCCAACTGGTTACATCCGATGGCATGGCCATGATGCTGGGCGATCTGTTGCACCGCCCAGTAACCGTTGCAGAGTACATTGAGAGCGGTTATCCAGCGAACCTGATCGACGCCAATATCGCGGACCCGGCCGTCCGGGCCGTTTTCATGGCGGAAATGAGCAACCACCTCACCAGCATGCCGGATCTGCGGGCGGCAACCCGAATTTCGCAGATAGCCGCATCACGTGGAGTCCAGCTCAACATCATGTTCGCCCGCGATTTTCGTTACCAGCCGCAGAACGACGACAACTTGATTCTCTTGAGCCATCGGAAGGCGAACCCCTGGGTCTCCCTCTTTGACGGGAGGCTCAATTTTCGGTATGAGTTCAGCGCGCCATCCGATGTCCAGCAGAACGCCGCGATTCTCAATCTTTCCCCGCTTCCTGGCGAGGATTCCCTCTACCCGGTGAACTGGGGTTCGGAAACCTACGCCGTGATTGCCTACCAGAGAAAGCCCGTTGGCCGCGGCGCCGTCCTCATGATTACAGGCGCCGATGTCGGCTCGGTGGGGGCGGGGTGCGATCTTCTTTCCGATGAAGCCCGGTTGCGCTCCGTCTATGATCAACTGGGAATTCAGCCCGAAGGCGAACTGCCCGGCTTTGAAATCCTGCTGCGAGCCAAACTCCTTCGTTCCTCCGTTCTCGAGTACACGTTGGTGGCGCATCGCTTGATGGCAGCGAAAAGTCCGCCCTCGAATCACGCGCCTTCCAATCGATAACCTTTACAATCAATCTGTTACAGCCGTGAAGTCTCGTTATCGCAACGAGATTCGCATACTATTTACTGGCGCGAATCTCCCCAAAGATCGTACCTTTGGTCCATCAGCCATGTCTCGGGAGGGATTAGCACGGCATTTAACGGGTCATCCCGCCTGGAGCGCGCCGCATGACCAGGCGGGCGCTCGAAGGCTTGCGGATGAACAGCACAAAGGCTCAACGCCGCGAAACACTCCGGGATGTTGAGCGGTCACATTCCCGCTCAGGCGGTGCCCGCATGCTTCGCCCGCGAAGGGACTTCTCACGTAGTCGCTTTCCCGTCCGTGCGACGATGCGCGCTGTTGCCGCTCAGACGTGCGATCCATCATCTTGGCATGCAGCACAGGAAGGATGTCCAAATCCATGAGATTCGTTTTCATTGCGATCATGATTTCGTTATTGGCCGTGACCGGCCTGTTCGCCGCCGATTCCACCGGCTCTATTGCCGGGCGCATCTCGGATCCTTCAGGCGCGAGCGTAGCTGGCGCGAAAGTGATCGCGACCGCCGCCGCGACAGGCTTGGTTCGGGAGACCACCAGTGGAACGGATGGCGGCTTCGTCATTCCGTTGCTGCCGCCCGGCGGTTACTCCCTGTCAGTGCAGGCGAGCGGGTTCTCCAGCTACGAACGGACGGGCATCACCGTCCTCGTCAATGCAACGGCCAGCGTGCCGGTGGCGCTCACGCTAGGGGCGGTCTCCGAACATGTGACGGTAGAGGCAAACGGAGATCTGGTGGATACGACTTCAGGCACGCTCCGCCAGACCATCGATGAAACCAAGATCATGCAGTTGCCCCTGCCCGCCCGTAACGCGGCGCGGCTGATCCTATTGACCCCTGGAACAGCGGATCTCAGCGCCGACAATGCGCGCGGGGCGGGAGACACCACCCTGACCTTCCGCTACCCCGGCGCGCAGTCCGTTACTTCAAGCGGTTCCCGCGCCGATGGCATCAATTATCAGTTGGATGGCGGGAGCAATCGAGACCCCTTCCTTAACGTCAATAATCCGTTCCCCAACCCGGATGCCCTCCAGGAATTCAGCGTGCAGACCAACAACTTCAGCGCCCAATACGGCAGCGCCACGGGCGCCGTGGTGAGCATCGTCACCAAGTCCGGCACAAACGATTACCATGGCTCCGCGTTCAACTATCTCCGCAATGGGAGCATGAATGCCCGAAACTTCTTCGCGAGCAATCATGACATGCTCAAGCGGAACCAGTTCGGCGGCACTCTCGGAGGGCCGATTGTGCGGAACAAGCTCTTTTTCTTCGGCAGCTACCAGGGCACGGTCCTGCGCAACATCAGCGGCACTAGCAGCGCCATTGTACCGACCGATGCGCAGCGCCGGGGGGACTTCTCGAGCTTCACAAAGGCGATCTTAGACCCCGTGAGCGGCAGCCCTTTCGCCGGCAATCAGATCCCTCTCTCCCGCTTTCACCCCGTGAGCGCGGAGTTGCTTCCAATGGTGCCATCCACCACCGCCTCGGATGCCCGCATTTACTATCAGAAGCCCGCCAATCAGGGCGAACAGCAGGTGCTCGGCCGGGTGGACTATCAAACGGACCGGTCGAAAATCTACGGGCGCTATTTCTATTCGCGCTACATGATTGACCCAGTGATGGGCACCAATACGGATCTCCTCAAGGCGACGATCGGCTATCGCTACCTCAACCAAGGCTTCGCGGCGAATCACAGCTACACCTTCAGCCCTACTATCCTGAATAGCTTCCAGGTTGCCTATAACCGGAACGACACCTACCTGCTGAGCGGCGCGCCCTTCACCCTATCGGACCTTGGGGTGAACGTCGCGGCGCCCAAGGATGTCAAGGAGATCCGCATGTCCGTTGCGGGCTATTTCGGTTTCAATACCTCCCGGCCAGCGCCCGTGGAGCGCCGAAGCACCCAATTCAGCGACACACTCTATTTCCAGCGGGACCGCCATCAGATCTCCATCGGCGGAGAGATGATGCGGATGCGGGCCTACAATGGCAATCCCTACCGGACGGTGGGCTTCTTCACCTTCCGCAGCAAGGGGTCTCTCGGCACGACGAACGCCCTTGCGGATTTCATGCTGGGGAGCCTCGATCAGTTCGTCCAGGGCGGTGGAGAGTTCGGCACGCGGGCATATTGGTCACGGAGCCTGTTTGTACAGGATAACTACCGGCTACTCCCGAATCTTACGCTGAATCTCGGCCTGCGCTGGGATCCCTACACGCCCCCCACGGAAATCGATAACAAGACCTCCTGCTGGGCGCCGGGCGAGCAATCGAAACGCTACCCGAACGCGCCCCTCGGTTACATCTACGGCGGCGACGCCGGATGCCCTGACGGCGGAAGCACTTCCCACTGGGGGCAAATCGCTCCACGCTTCGGCTTCGCCTACAACGTGGGCGGCGCCGGGCGCACCACCGTTCGCGGCGGCATTGGCCTCTCCTATCAGCCGCCGTTCCTCGAGGCATTCAACCAGATGAACGCCACCGCCCCTTACAGCCCGCAGATCAATCTGGTTCGCTCTCAGCACAAGACGATGAACTTCGGCGACCCCTACGGCAGCACGGGGACTCCCAACCCGTTCCCAGCCGGCTTCGGACCCAAGATCCCGGGCGCGGACGCCACCTTCACGCTTCCGGTCGTCGCCGTATCCTACTCCCACGATTGGCGGCCGTCCCAGGTTTGGACCTGGAATCTCACAGTGGAGCGGCAACTCGCGCGCGATCTCATGGCGCGCGTGGGCTATGCCGGCTCGAAAGGCGCGCACCTGAGCTTCAACACAGACATGAATCCAGGCATCAACGGGGATCGCCTGAATCCGGATTTCGACATGGTGACGCAGGACAACTCGGGAGCGACCTCCAACTACAACGCCCTCCAGATGGCGCTGGAGAAGCGTTTCTCGAAAGGATTCTCCCTGGGCGCGAATTACACCTGGGCGAAGAGCATGGATTGGGTCTCCACGTTGACGGACCTCGATACGCTACAGACCATCAATCCATTCAATTATCGCGCCTACACCGCCGTCTCCGACTTCGACATTCCGCATCGCTTTACGCTCAACTATGTCTGGCAACTGCCCTCGCCCGCATCGAGGAAACTGAACTTGCTGCTTGGCGGCTGGCAGACCACGGGCATCTGGATCTGGCAATCCGGTTTCCCATTGACGATCACGTCGGACCAGGATAATTCCGGCAGCCTCACGGGTAACGATACTGCCGATCTCGTCTCGAAACCAGCTCTCACAAACGGCTCGCTAGGCAACCGTATTGACCAATGGTTCACGACCTCGGCCTTCGTCTACAATGCGCCGGGCACCTTCGGCGCGGCGGGAAGAAATATCCTTCGTGGGCCGGGTTCGTTCAACATCGATTTCTCGGCGATGAAGTACTTCAATCTCACGGAGCACCTCAAACTGCAATACCGCCTCGACATGCTCAACGCGCTCAATCACACGCATTTCGACAACCCGGACACGAGTCTGGCCTCGGACGAGTTCGGCCGGATCACCGGAGCCCACGACCCTCGCGTGCTCCAGATGGCGTTGCGGTTGGAGTTCTGAGCCCCGCATGAAGCGGGCGTAAAGAGGGTTACCTCCCGTTCCGGCCGCATTCAGCACCATGCGGCCGGAACGGGCGTTCTGGGAGAAAGCCATTGCCGTTCACGTATTCCGCCGGCAAGGCGAATTTCGTAGCGGAGACCGGTTCTCGCTGCACTGGCATGACTTGACTCGGCTGGGCCACGCAGGCATGGCCGATACTGCAATTGTCGATCGATCTCCCGCGCTCTCTGTCGCCAGGCATAAGCCCACGTTCTTTCCCGGGCAGGATACTTCTTGGGGAGTTGATCGACTGCGTGGCGGCCATCGCCGGTGCATTACGTCTGGTTCCGAGCAAGGCGGCGCTGGGAACTTGGAAGTCCGAGCCAACAAAGTGAAAGGTGTTACAAAAGGCGAGCCGCTGCGTTCCGCAAGACCTCTGCTTGTGCAGGCCTGATCACGAAACTCGTGAAAACCTAGAGTGCCGGAAAACTCGTTAGCTGGATGCCACCGGGCCTCTCAGCCCCACGGCCCACTTCGTTGGCGGCGCTTTGGCGGAAGGCTGGCAAACGGTCCACGGCGCCTTCGGTTCTGCTCGTCTTGAATGTACTTGGAAAGGATTCCCCAGGAGGGATTCGAAGGCGGAGGAGGTTGGTTGCGGGGGTAGGATTTGAACCTACGACCTTTGGGTTATGAGCCCAACGAGCTACCTGACTGCTCCACCCCGCAGTCCGATTGTAGCGCAGCGCTGGAGCAAGAATCAAAAAAAGAATG
>JADYZL010000036.1 GCA_020853155.1 Bryobacterales bacterium | reverse complement strand
GCCCGAGATAGGTGAGCACGCGAAGGCTGTAATCGGTATAAGCAGTGAGCCGCATAGCGTTTATTGACCGATAAAAGATGTATATATTATGCTTGTTATAAACGATTTAGCGGAGATTTGCAAGCTGCCGCCGCCGTGCGAACGGCGGTAAGATCGGAGCATTGGAGGAGCCATGGCCACGGAAACCGTATCGCAACCGCGGGAGGGCCGCATCGTTCCCGACGAACTCACCCTTGAGCTTTACCGGAAGATGCTGACCGTCTACTACGTCGAAGAACGGATGAAAGTGTTCGCCCGCCATGGTAAATGCACCTTCCACGCCTCGACAAGAGGCCACGAAAAACTCCAGACCGGAATGACGCTACTGCTGAAGCCGCGCCACGATTGGTTCTTCACTTACTACCGCGGCAAGGGCATCCCGATCGGCCTCGGCATGCCCTTGCGCGACGTCTTCCTGGCCATGCTCACCCGCGGGGGCGACCCCAATTCGAACGGGCGCAACATGCCGGAGCAGTTCTCCTCCCGCGAACTGAACCTGGTGGCGCAGACCGCCTGCACGGGCACGCAGTATCTCCCGGCGGTGGGGATGGCGCGAGCCATGGTGAAGGATGGCTCCGATGCCATCGTCTACGTCTCCTCGGGCGAGGGCGCCACGAGCGAAGGCGAGTTTTTCGAAGCGCTCAACTGGGCGGCGCGCGAACGGCTCCCTGTGCTGTTCGTCGTCCAGAACAACGGATACGCCATCAGCGTCCCGCAAGCGAGCCAGACCTCATCGGAAATCCACCGGATCGCTCAAGGCTTCGGCATGCCGACCTTCGATCTCGACGGCACCTGGTTTGAGCCGATGTATCAGATGCTCCCGCCGATCATCGACGGGATGCGCAAGGGCGGCGGCCCGGCTCTCGTCGAAAGCCGTGTCATCCGCCTCGACTCGCACTCCTCCTCCGACGATCAGCGCAAGTACCGCAGCGACGAGGAACTGGCGGAACTCGCGGGCAAAGACCCGATCTATCAGACCGAACAGTATCTGCTCGACCATGGCTTGCTCACGAAGGACGCGGTCGAGGAACTCCGTGACCGGATCCGGGGCGAAGTGGACCGCGCCGCCGACGAAGCGGACCAGGCGCCCCTGCCCTCAGAGGACGATCTGATGGCGCACATCTACGCAAGCGCCGCGCCGGCCGCAACGGAAGAGAGCGCGCGCCAGGATCTTCCCGGCAACCCCGTCACCATGATTGACGCCATCAATCATGGGCTGCGCGAAGAGATGGAGCACAACCCCAAGATCGTCATGTGGGGCGAGGATATCGCGGACCCGAAGGGCGGCGTCTTCGGCGTCACCCGCGGCCTTTCGAACGCATTCGGAGACCGCGTCTTCAATTCCCCTCTGGCTGAAGCAAGCATCGTGGGCGTGGCCGGCGGCATGGCGATCGGCGGCTACAAGCCCATCGTCGAGATTCAGTTTGGCGACTACCTGTGGCCCGCGTTCATGCAAATGCGGGATGAGATCGCCACCGTCCGCTGGCGCAGCCAGGGCCAATGGACTTGCCCCGTGGTGGTGCGCATCGCGGTGGGTGGCTATATCAAAGGAGGCCCATGGCATTCGGCGTGCGTGGAGTCCGCGTTCGCGCACATCCCGGGCTGGAAGGTCGTGTTTCCCAGTTGCGCGGACGACGCGAAGGGGCTCATCAAGACCGCGGCGCGCTCGGAAGATCCGGTCATCTTCCTGGAGCACAAGGGCCTCTACCGCCGTGTGCAGGCGAAGTCTCCAGAACCGGATAGCAATTATTTCGTCCCGTTCGGAAAAGGACGCGTGCGCCGCGAGGGGAAGGACGTAACCATCGTTACCTGGGGCAGCGCGGTCTATCTCGCGCTCGAACTGGCCCGGCGATCGGAGGAGAAGGGCCTCTCCATCGAAGTCGTCGATCTTAGATCGATCATCCCCCTCGATGAGGAAATCATCTTCGAGAGCATTCGCAAGACGAGCCGGGTGGTGGTGGCTCACGAAGACTCGCTCACGATGGGTTTCGGCGCCGAAGTGGCCGCCCGGATCGGCGAGCAGTACTTTGACCACCTGGATGCGCCGGTCGTGCGCGTTGGCGCGAAGGATTCCTTCGTCCCTTCGGCGGCCAACCTCGAACTGGCGATTCTGCCGTCGGTGGAAGATTTAGAGCGAGGCGTGGAGAAGGTGATTCGTTACTAACCTTGAGAGTCGCGTAGGGCTCCGCTCACGCCGCCCCGGCGGTGTGAGCGGGAGCCCGTCACACCTTCTCGCAAACGAACGCGATTGCTTCGAGATTCTGCCGGTACTCCCGGAACAGGTTGCGCATCTGCACCACGCGCTTGCGGGCATCCGGGCGGCGCAGCAGGTTGAACGCGAAGCGAAGCGCGCCGAAGAATCCTTCATCGCGAATCAGCCGCTTCGGCTCCAGCAAATGCATGGGCGCGCGCTCTTCCCAAAGGACGCGGAAGCCGGCCGATTCGAGCAGTTGCCGCCACTCCTTCGCGACCAGCGGCTGCACGCCGACATGAATCCCCGTCGAAAGGCGCTTTTCGATCTCGCGCCGGATCGCCTCGCCGGATTCATCCGGAACGATGCACAACTCGTGAATGCCGTACTTGCCACCGGGCTTCAGCACGCGCCGGACCTCTTCGAGGATGCGCGCCTTCGCGGGAGCGCCCTGGATCGTCAGCATCGCCTCGCCATAAGCCGTCGTGAATGCTTCCGAAGGCAGCCCGGTGTTTTCCGCCGTCCCAAGCACACAGCGATTGTGTGTCCCCTCGAGAATACGAAGAATCCCGCGCGCCGCCTTCTCGTCGCGCTCTACCGCCGTGTAGCTGTGCGGATGCCGGCTGAGCGTCATCCGCGCCGTAACCCCGAGACCCGGGGCAAGTTCGAGAACGTCATCCCGCTTGCCGATGTTGAGCGCCCCGAGTAAGCGCGAGGTCAAGGCGAGGCCGCCCGGCCGCAAGACCCGCTTGCCCAGGCTCGCCAGCAGCCAATGCCCCGGCATTTTGTCCGCGGAAATTTCGTGAACGTCGATGGAATGGGAGTGAGTGGCGTCGATCGCATCTGTGGTTGGCATGAAACAAGTATATGGAATACATCTTTGAAGGTCAACGGTTACGAATCTTGAGGACGGCGCCTCGCATCTCGGCGACGCGGCGGGAAGCACCCGATTCGGCGTCCGCTCATCCGTCGCGGCGGGTGTCATAGAATCGGCAAGGGCAGTCGCAGCCGATTGCGGCTCGCCTTAGGGGAGCGGAGGCGCCATCGTGAAGTGGATTCTGGCATTGGATGAGGGTACAAGCAGCGCGCGGGCAGCGCTCTATGACGTGGAGGGGCGGAGGCGGGCGATGGCCGCGCACGAGTTCCGCTCCCGCTATCCACAGCCCGGCTGGGTAGAGCAAGATCCCGGGGAAATCTGGGAAGCGCAGTTGCGCGCCACTCGGGACACGCTGGCGCATGCGGGCGTGGCGGCGAAGGACATCGCGGCCATCGGCATCACCAACCAGCGGGAGACGTTGGTCGTCTGGGATCGCAAGACGGGCGAACCCGTCTTCCCCGCCATCGTCTGGCAGTGCCGCCGGACGAGCGAGCTTTGCGCGCAATTGAACGCAAGCAACGATCGCGCGTGGATCGAAGAACGCACCGGCCTCGTGATCGACCCCTACTTTTCCGGAACGAAACTGCGTTGGCTGCTCGACACGGTCCCAGACGCCCAGCAGAGGGCGGAGGCGGGGGAACTCCTCTTCGGCAACATCGATACCTGGCTGATCTCGAAGCTCACCGGCGGCCGCGTCCACGTGACCGACGAGACGAACGCGTCGCGCACCTTGTTGATGAATCTGGCCACCGGCCAGTGGGACGACGATCTGCTGCGCGTGTTCAACGTGCCGCGAGCGATGTTGCCACGCATCGCGAAGTCTTCCGAGGTGGTGGGCGAGACGGATGGGGACCTGCTTGGGGCGGAGATCCCCATCGCGGGCATCGCGGGCGACCAGCAGGCAGCACTCACCGGCCAAGCCTGTTTCAAGCCGGGCATGGGCAAGAACACGTACGGAACGGGCTGCTTCTGCCTGCTGCACACGGGCGGGAAGCCGGTACGCTCGAAGAACCGCCTGATCAGCACACGAGCGGCGGCGCTTCTCGGCGAGAAAGAGTTTGCCATTGAGGGCAGCGTGTTTATCGCCGGCGCGGCGGTGCAATGGCTGCGCGATTCCCTGAAGCTGATCCCGGACGCACCATCCTCCCAAGCGATCGCCGAGAGTGTACCGGATTCCGCCGGGGTCTACTTCGTTCCGGCCTTCGTGGGGCTGGGAGCGCCCCACTGGGATTCGGATGCGCGCGGAGTGATCAGCGGATTGACGCGTGGGGCCACCGCAGCCCATATCGTGAGGGCTACGCTCGAAGCCATCGCCTTCCAAAGCCGGGAACTCATCGATGCGCAGCAGGCCGATGCGGGCACGCCGATCACGGAGATGCGGGTGGATGGAGGAGCCGCTCAGAACGACTTTCTGATGCAGTTCCAGGCGGACATCCTGGGCTGTAAGATCGTGCGGCCCGCCGATACGGAGACCACCGCGCTGGGCGCCGCGTATCTGGCCGGGCTCGCCGTC
>JADYZL010000035.1 GCA_020853155.1 Bryobacterales bacterium | reverse complement strand
GCAAGTTCACAAAGACTTTCTCGAGTTCTTACAGTTGTTGAACGCCCACGCCGTTGAATTCCTGGTGGTGGGCGGCTATGCGGTTGCATTTCACGGAGCACCTCGGTTTACGGGCGATATTGACCTTCTCGTCAACCCGTTGCCGGGCCAAGCCGAAGGCGTGCTGTGTGCGTTGGAAGAATTCGGGTTCCCTGTCGCTGGACTCAACGTTTCATCCATCCTCAATGAAGGCCAAATCCTTCAACTGGGCAGGCAGCCATATCAGATTCACATAATGACGGCTATCAGCGGCATCTCCTGGCCAGAGGCTTGGTCAAGTCGAGTTCCGGGTACCTACGGCGCCTGCCCCGTGATGTTTCTTGGGAAAGATGCGCTGATCCTCAATAAGCGCGCCGCCCGCCGGACGAAGGACCTGGCGGATGTCGAGGCACTTGAAGATGTATAGGACGTGAACTCAAGGGAATTCCCCCCGAGATCACCCTGCTTCGACGATCCACCTGGGATGGCTTGAACGCAAGTCTTATCCAAGGCCACTTTCCTGGGTGCGAACTCAGGACTCAGGGTTTCTGCCGGGTGAATCCTAAAGCCTGCCTCCGCCTCTTGCCGCTGCGCTATCCTGAGCGGAGTGCCAGAGCCTGCCGTCATCGAATTACAGGACATTTCGAAGACCTATCCGCTCTACCGCCGGCCGATGGACCGGTTGCTTGAGATTCTGCCCGGCGCCTCCGCGGCGCGGCATGCGGATTTTCACGCGCTGCACTCCATTTCGCTCTCGATCGGGAAAGGTGAGGTGGCAGCCTTTGTCGGCCCGAATGGTTCCGGGAAAAGCACGCTGCTGCAAATCGTCTGCGGCGTGCTGCAGCCCACCACGGGGCGGGTGCTCACGAAGGGCCGCATCGCATCACTGCTCGAATTGGGCGCGGGCTTCAATCCCGAATTGACGGGCGTCGAGAACGTTTGGATCAACGCGGAAGTGATGGGGTTGAGCCGGAAGGAGATTGCGGCCGCCTTTCCGCATATTGAAGCGTTCGCGGGGATCGGCGAGTTTATTCACCGGCCAGTGAAGGAGTACTCCTCCGGCATGTACGTCCGGCTGGCGTTCGCGACCGCCATCCATGTGGAACCGGACATTCTCATTGTCGATGAAGCGCTTGCGGTTGGGGATGCAGTGTTCTCGAACCGCTGCATCCGCAAGTTCGAGGAGTTTCGCGCGAAGGGCGTCACGATTCTGTTCGTATCGCACGATCTCGGATTAGTGAAGCAGTTGGCGGACCGCGCGTGGTTTCTGCACCGGGGCGAACTGATTGCCACCGGGAACCCGAGCGACGTGGTGAACCGCTATATCGGCATGGTGCTGGCTCCGGAGACCGGGGTGGAAGCCGGCGCCCTGGAGCGGGAGGCGCCGGCGGAGCATTCCTTCCGGCACGGAGATGGCAGGAGCGTGGTTGAGCGCGTGGAGCTACTCGACAGCTTGGGCAACGAGATTCGTCTGGTCACTGCGGGGGAGCGTGTTCTTGTGCGGGTGACCATCCGCTTCGCGGCGAGGGTCGAAGAGCCGATGGTGGGGATCCTCATCCGCAATCGCAATGGGATGGACGTGTTTGGAATCAACACGCGCGTCGCTGGGGTGACCATTCCGCCCGTGAGCGCGGGGGGCGTTCTGCAATGCGAGTTCGCCCTCGTCTGCCGGTTGCCGCGCAATGAGTATACGCTGACGGTGGCGTCGCAGAATCCCGATGGCAGCAGCCAGGATTGGCGCGACGATCTGCTGAGCTTCGCGGTGGCCAACCCCCGGGAGATCGCGGGCCTCGTGGAGTTGGAGACCGAAATCACGCATCGCGTGGTTCGTGAGATAGAAATAGCGGCGGTACGAGAGCATACTCAGGATCTGGAGGCTACACCAGAATGAATCCATCGATAGAAGCGATTCAGGAGCAGTTGCGGGCGGAAGGCATGGACGGCTGGCTGTTCTACGACCACCACCGCCGGGACCCCCTTGCGTATGCCATCCTCGGGTTGCCGGAAAGCCTCAGCGCCACTCGCCGCTGGTATTATTTCGTGCCCGCGGAGGGGGAGCCGCGCGGGCTCGCGCACCGCATCGAAGCGCGGCATCTCGATTCGCTCCCCGGCCCAAAACGACTCTATAGCACCTGGCAGGAGCAGCACGGCGAGATCAAAGCCATGCTGGGGGACGCGCGGCGCGTGGCGATGCAACATTCGCCGAATTGCGAGATCCCGTACGTGGCGATGGTGGATGCGGGGACCGTGGACCTCGTCCGCTCTTTCGGCGTGGAGGTGCTCAGCTCAGCGAACCTCGTCCAAGTCTTTCACGCGCAACTCTCCGCGGAACAATACCAAAGTCATATCGACGCGGGCAAGATCATGGACCGCCTGCGCCGCGAAGCCTTCGCGTTGATCGGCGAGCGTCTTCGCTCCGGCGCGGCGGTGAGCGAGTTCGATGTAAAGCAATTTCTTCTCAAGGGCTTCGAGCAGAACGGCTTGATCACGGACCATGGGCCGATCGTCGCCGTGAACGCGAACGCTTCGGATCCGCACTATGAACCCATGGCGAACCGGAGCCGCCGGATTGAAGCTGCCGATTTGGTGCTGATCGATATGTGGGCGCGATCCCGAAAACCGCAGGGCGTCTATTACGACATCACGTGGACGGGTTTCTGCGGCGTGCAACCTCCTGCGGAGATACAGAATGTGTTCGAGATTGTGAAGGGAGCGCGCGATGCGGGGTTCGAGGCGGTCCGTGCGCGAGTGGACGCGGGGGAATCGCCGATGGGCTATGAGATCGACGACATCGTGCGCGCGCATATTCGAGACGCGGGTTTTGAGAAGGCGTTCATCCACCGCACCGGCCATTCGATCGGCGCTTCCGTCCACGGGACGGGAGCGAACATCGACAACTTCGAAACGCACGACACCCGACGGCTATTGCCGAACACGTGCTTTTCGATCGAGCCCGGCATTTACCTGCCCGCGTTCGGCATTCGCTCCGAATTCAATGTGTTCCTGCGGAATGGGAGCGCGAGCACGACGGGCGAAGTGCAGACCGCGCTGCTCCGCTTCGACGCTGGGATTTAGGAGGAGGCGGCCCAGCCAGGACGGACCGGAGGAGGGGAAACCGGGCGGGATGCGAAACCGGACACGCGCGGCGCGCATACCGTAGACTGTTGGTGTTTCGTTTGATATCCGGACTTCCGGTAATCCGGTCTCCCTATCCATGATGATTCGAGTTCTTTGCGCCATCGCCATCCTTGCGCTCTTCACCGCCGCCACACCGGCGCAAGGCGTCTCGTCGCCCAAAGCGGAGGCCATTCTGGCCCAGACCCTGGAGGCGCTGGGCGGCAAGTCATACCAATCCATCCACACGCTGGAAGAAAAGGGCCGCGCGTATTCGTTCCGGCGGGACAAGCTGGTGGGTCTCGCGATCATCCGGATCGTCACGGAATACCCCGCGCCGGAGAAAGCTCCCGCGGGGGCGCCGGCGATTCTGGAACACCAGTATTACGGGGAGAAAGAAGAGACATCCGCACTTACGCTTTATGACCGCGCGTTCGATATTACGTATCGCGGCTATACGCCCGTGGACGAAGAGACGACGGCGCGAATTCGAGAAGGGCGGATGCATAACTTTTTCTACATCCTTCGCCAGCGCCTTCCCCGCGAGAAATACATCGTGGAGTACATCGGTACGGACATCATCCGGAACCAGCCGGTGGTAGGCATCCGGCTCGTGGATCCCGATTTCCGGGTGACGGAGTTGTGGGTACACCGCGAGACGAAACTGCCGATTCGCCAGGAATTCACGCGGCGGGATCCGAAGACGAATCTTCCGATTCAGGAAGTGACCGAGTGGGATAAGTTCCGCGATGTGGGAGGCGGGATTCAGTGGCCCCTTTATGTCTTGCGGGAATCGCGAGGCCAGAAAACGTTTGAGATGTTCACGAGCGAGGTGACGGTGAACCCTCCCGTAAAGGCGGCCGTGTTCGAGCTTCCGAACGCGGCGCAGAAAGTGAGCGAACGGAAGCGGAAGAAGTAGGGCGCGCGTGGCAGGGCAGGGTCCCCGACCGTTATCCGGACTGGGTTCATAGCGAAGTGATATAATCATCTCTTATCAGGGCGATTCGCATTCTTTTTTGAGCGGAGCGCGGCGACCCGGCGCGTGACGCGGAAGACTGCCTTGATTCCGCTGGTGAGGGCAGGAGCCCGATGGACCTCGACCAACTACATACTTTCCTGGAAATCGTTCGCCTGAAGAGTTTTTCCAAGGCGGCTCAAACCTGTTTTCGTACGCAACCGGCCATCAGCGCGCAGGTGCGGCAGTTGGAACAGGAGCTGAATACGTCGCTATTCGAGCGGCTTGGGACGCGCATCCGGCTTACGCCGGCGGGGAAGATTTTCGCCGAGTATTCGGAACAGATTCTGGATCTACGGCGGCGCGCGCAGGATTCGATCAACGAGTTGGAACGGGTGCCGCGGGGAGAACTGGTGATCGCCGCCAACGAGGCCACCTGCCTCTATGTGCTGCCCCGGGTGTTTTCCGAATTCCGGAAGCAGTTTCCGAATGTGCAATTGCAGGTGGACCGCTCGTACGGGTCGCGCGTCGTCGAAGCGGTGGTGGACAACCTTGCCGATTTCGGCATCACGCAATTGCCGGTGACGGAAAAGAAGGTGCAGGTGGTGCGAATCCACGCGGATGAGATTCGCTTGATCGTGCCGCCAAACCACCCGCTCGCCGACCGGACCTCCGTTACCGCGCAGGAACTCAGCAATTACAATCTGCTGCTTCCCAAGTACGGCACGACGCGGAAGCGCCTCACCGCCTGGCTTGAGCCGGTGGATGAAAGTCTGAAGATTTCGATGGAACTCGATTCCACGGAGATGATCAAGCAGTTCTGTCTGGCCGGCCTGGGGGCCGGGTTCCTGGCGTACACGAATTGCCGGGCGGATGTAGAGGCGGGCCGGTTGAAAGCGCTGAGCCTGGCGCCAGAGCCGATGATGCGGCGGCTGGGCTTGATCTATAAGCGAGACAAGGCACTCTCCAAGGCCGCGCTCGGCTTTATTCAGGTGATTCTGGAGCACGCCGGGAATGGCGCGGATCGTCCGGAACCCATCGAGAATCTGGACGGCGAGAGCGTGGAAGCAGCCGAAAATGCCTGAACCGGTGCAAGCGGGCGAGCGCGGGGTTCACCAGTTTCGGAGTGTGTTCTTCTCCGAGAGAGACCGGTTCACGCATTGCGACGATCCCATTGAGGCGGACGTGAGGCTGAAGGACCGGATGCGGGAGAGCGCCAGCCACCGCAGGGCCGTGTCGTACCTGATTGTCGATTGCAGGTTGACGGGATCCGGCAGCCGTTTGCTCGCCTACTTTCCGGCCGGGTTGCGGGAGCGGCTGACCCGTCTGGATGAGAACGCAGGCATGCCGGGCGCGGCGGGCGGGCGCGGCATTCGCTTGTTCCGGTGGCAATACCTCCTTTCCTTCCTTGCCGGTGCGGCGGGCTTCTGGATCTACTTTCACCAGGCTTTCTAGAGAACACGCACGGTGTTTATACTCCCCGCCGGCCGAGTTATGGTCTGCGTTATGCAAACAAAGGATATATGGCAATAGCGAAGAAAGCATTAGTGTTTGGAAGCGGCGGGCAACTGGGGTTTGAAGTCACCCGCAGCCTTGCGCGGGAAGGCTGGCAGGCCGTAGGCGTCAGCCGCCAAACCGCCGACATCCGGCACGCCGATGTGGTGAACAGCTTCGTCGAAAGCGAACGCCCGGCGCTCGTCGTGAACTGCGCCGCTTACAATCTGGTGGATCGGGCGGAATCCGAACCCGCCGCGGCATATCTCGTGAACGGGTTGGCGACGCGCAACCTGGCGCTTGCCTGCGCGAAGGCGAACGCGCGTCTGGTTCATTTTTCCACGGACTACGTGTTTGACGGAACGCTGGATGAACCCTATACGGAAGCGGATCGCCCGCACCCCATCAATGCCTACGGGGTATCGAAGCTGAGCGGGGAATTTTACGCGTTTGCCTATCTCAAGGATGCACTGGTCATCCGGACCTGCGGGGTTTTCG
>JADYZL010000034.1 GCA_020853155.1 Bryobacterales bacterium | reverse complement strand
TCGAACATGCCGATACCCTCGTTCAGGAAGAGAAATGGTATGAACTCCGCCAACTGATCGGCGGTTGGCTGGAACCCGAGATCGCGGACCTTCTGTTCGAACTGCCCACCGCGAAGCGCGCCATTCTATTCCGCCTGCTTCCACACGCCACCGCGTCGGAGGTCTTCGCCTTTCTCGACTCCGAATTGCAGAACCGGCTGCTCGAAGATCTAACCGTGGAAGAGACGCGCCGTCTGGTGACGAACCTGGCGCCGGACGACCGCACCCACTTTCTGGAGGATCTGCCCGGTGAAGCGGTGCAGAAGCTGCTAAACCTTCTCCCTCCGGAGGACCTGTGGAAGACGCGCCAGCTTCTCGGCTATCCGGAAGAGAGTGTGGGCCGGCTGATGACGCCGGATTACGTGGCGGTGCGCAGCCATTGGAGCGTCGCGGAAGCGCTGAATCACATCCGGGTGAAGGGGCAAAAGGCGGAGACGATCGCCACGATCTACGTGATGGAGGACCGCTGGCAGTTCGTGGATGCCTTGCCGCTCGAAACGATTGTGCTGGCGCAGCCCGAAGCGCATATTGAGGAATTGCTGACGCGCGAAGGCGTAACGCTTTCTCCGCTCGCAGACCGTGAAGAAGCGGTGCGGATGATTACCCGCTACGACGTGTTCTCCATTCCCGTGGTGGATGCGCGCAACGTGCTGCTGGGGGTTGTTACGGCGGATGACGTGTTCGACGTTGCCGAAGAGGAGGCCACGGAGGATTTCCAGAAAAGTGTTGCCGTCAGCCCGCTGAAATCGAGCTACCGGGAGGCCACGTTCGGCGAACTATTCAGTAAGCGCTTTCCATGGCTGCTCGCATTGATCGGCGTGAATCTGCTGTCGTCTACCGTGATTGCCGCCTACGCCGGATTGCTCGAAGCGGCGATCGCCCTCACGTTCTTCATGCCACTGCTGCTCGGTACAGGCGGCAATACTGGCTCGCAAGCCGCTACTCTGGTTGTCCGTGCGCTTTCGACGGATGATCTGGACCTCACGGACTGGCTGCGGGCCATCGGCAAGGAGTTGTTCGTGGGGTGTGTGCTGGGCGCCGCCATGGGGCTCTGCACGGCGCTGCTGGGCTTTTGGCGCGGAGATTGGCATCTGGCGCTGGTGGTTGCGCTCTCGATGGCCGCAATCGTAATTTGGGCCAATCTCATGGGAGCGGTGCTGCCGTTTGTTCTGATGCGCCTCAAGCTGGATCCGGCGGTCGCCTCAAGCCCTCTGATTACCTCGGTTTCCGATGTGACCGGGCTGGTGATTTATTTCTGGATCGCGCGCGCCATCATGGAGTTTTAGCGCCGCCCGGCTTTCCGCCGCCCCCCGTGCAGCGCCCGCGCCCGTATAACCTCGGGGGCTGCGCCGCCGTCTATCCCTGCGGGAGGGATTTTCATGTCTGTATTTTCCAATCTCCGGAACCCACTGCCGCGGCGTACGCTGTTCGGCGGTCTCGCCGCGATCGCGCCGGCGTATGGACAACGGGGACGCCGAGGCGTTTCCGCAGATGAGGAGAACGAGCGATTTCCCCTGCCGAAAGACGAGACGGAACGGCGCATCGTCACGGTGCTCGAAGCGATGCACGCGGGAGGGGGCACCTACCTGAGCGTGCCCGTCTCCGACGGCAAGATGCTGCGCATTCTCACGGAGAGCAGTTCGGCGAAACGGGTGGTGGAAGTAGGGACCTCCACTGGCTATTCCGGCCTGTTTTTCGCGCTGGCCCTCAGCAGAACCGGCGGCCACCTGACGACCCATGAATTAAACGAGGGGCGCGCCGCCACGGCCCGCGCGAACTTCGCCAAAGCGGGCGTCTCCCCGCTGGTGACGGTGGTGGTGGGCGACGCCCATGAGACGGTGAAGAAGGTGAACGGCCCGGTGGACGTGGTGTTCCTCGATGCCGACAAGGAAGGATATGCCCACTACCTGAAAACGCTGCTTCCCACGGTGCGGCCGGGAGGCCTGATTCTGGCGCACAACACGGGCATGGTTCCGGAATACCTCTCCCTCGTGCGCGCGGATCCGGCTCTCGATACGGTGATTTTCTCAGGCGGCGGTGGGTTGAGCGTCACCGTGAAGAAGCTTTGATTGCGGTCCGCCGCAGCTATTCGCCGACGCTGAAGCTGGGGCTCTTGGGTTCGCCCATTTGTTCCATGCGCTCCACCGCGATGCGGGCGATTTGCATGAACGGGATCGCCCTGGGGTCGCCGTCGCCGTAAATACCGACGGGCCGGCCGCTGTCGCCGCCTTTGCGAATCTCCGGATCGAGAGGCACCTCGCCGAGATAGGGCACGCTCATGGCGGCCGCGGTCCGCTTGCCGCCGCCTGTGCCGAAGACGTCGATACGCTGGTCTGTGCCCGGCACCACGAGGTAGCTCATGTTCTCCACGAGGCCGAGCAGAGGCACGTTTACCTGGCGGAACATGTTCACGGCCTTGCGAGCATCTTCGAGGGACAAATCGGAAGGCGTTGTGACGATCACCGCCCCGGAGATGGGGGCGGTCTGCATGAGGGTCAACTGCACGTCGCCGGTGCCGGGCGGCAGATCAATCACCAGGTAATCGAGTTCCCCCCATTCCACTTGGCGCAGGAACTGCTGAATCACCCCATGGAGCATGGGGCCGCGCCAAACGAGCGGCTTGTCGCCGGGGCTGATGAAGCCCATCGACATCAATTTGAGATTGTATTGCTCAATGGGTTGGATGCGCTCCGCGACGGTGTGCGGCCGGTCATTGATACCCATCATCAAGGGGATATTGGGGCCATAGACGTCGGCGTCCATTAAGCCGACGCGGTTCCCCAGAGCCACCAGCCCGAGGGCGAGGTTGGCGGCCACGGTGGTTTTCCCCACGCCCCCCTTACCGGAACCCACCGCGATGATATGGGCGATTCCGGGAATCTTCTGTGTGGGGTTTGGCGCGGAATGATGTGTTTGTGGCATGAAAATAGCTCAACCTCTGCTTGTTGGGATGCACTCGGCTAAAAATACGATTCTAGCGTGACACCGGCCAAACGCTCCGCCGCGCGCGGATGCCGGGCTATTCCGACTCCAGCCGCATCCCCGGTAGCGGGTTGAGAGAATAGCCGGAAAACTCCTTGCGGGCGAGGCGAGGAAACGCGGCGGCCGCGATCATGACGGCGTTATCGGTAGAAAGCTGCGGCTCCGGGAACCATGCGGGCGCCGGGAAACGGGAGTCGCGGAGCCGCGCGCGCAGTGCGGAGTTGCAGGCTACGCCGCCCGAGACAATCAAGGAGCGTGCGCCGGTTTGCGCGAGGGCGGCGCGGCAATTCGCTTCGACGTTATCCCCAGCCGTTTGCTGGAAGCTGGCGAGCAGATCAAGCGTTTCCCGCGGCGTCACTTCGAGCCACTGTTCGAGCGTGGGCGCGGCGCAGCGCTCCCGCAGTTCGCGGCGAGCCTGTATTTCGCGATCGAGCAAACGGGCTTCGCGCCAGCGGATGGCGGCGGTCTTATAGCCACTGAAACTGAAATCGAGCGGGTTCCCTTTCATTGAAGGAATCGTGAACGGTTCCTTCGCAGGCACGCCATAGGCGGCAAGTTTGTCGATCACCGGCCCGCCCGGATAGCCGAAGCCGAGGGTGACCGCCACTTTGTCGTAGGCTTCGCCGATGGCGTCGTCCCTGGTGCGCGCGAGTAATCGGTAGCGCAAATCATTCGCGCCCTCGCCCCGCTCGGCGAGATAGAGATGCGTGTGGCCGCCGCTCACGATGAGCGCCAACGTGGGAAACTCGATTTCTCGCGATTCGCGCATGGCATCAAGCAACACGGCGTGGATATGCCCTTCGAGGTGGTTCACCCCGATCAAGGGAATCCCCGCCGCGAATGAAATGCCTTTCGCGTAGGTGATGCCCACGAGCAGCGCACCGGCCAAGCCCGGCCCGGCCGTCACGGCCACTGCGGAGAGATCCCGGTACGCGCAATCCGCCTCTTCGAGCGCCTGGCGCACTACGGGCACGATGTTCCGCAGGTGCTCCCGCGATGCCAGTTCCGGCACCACGCCTCCGTAGACGCTGTGAATATCGAGCTGCGAGGAGACAACGGAAGCATGCACGGCGCCGCGCGCATCCACCACGGCAGCGGCCGTTTCGTCACAGGAAGTCTCTATGCCCAGAATGCGCGCGTCGAGCGTCATAGCGGGATTGGGGTGGGGCGGGGGCCCGTCCGCGGGACCTGTATTTGCGTGATTGGATTTAACATCTGTTGCGATAAATTAGAGAGAACTATGGAGTGTGAGCGCTGTGGCGGAGAGAAATGGCTGATTACCTCCGCCGGCATCCTTGATGACATCCGGAACGCGCTTGGCGATGTACTCTACAAGTGTGTCCGCTGCGGGAGACGCCGCCGCGAGCGAGCATGGCCCGCCTCCCATTGTATTGTCGCGCATTGTCCACGATGTTATTCTCAGCATCTGCAGGTTTGGAACCGGGCCTTCCTCCGCCCATCCCTGCTTCATGCAATCGTCTTCACGATGGGGGGCGATGCGTATCGTTGCTATGAGTGTCAGCATGTCTTCGTGAGCCTCCGCCCGCGGCGATTGTTCCCTAATCTTCCGAATGCTTCGAAAGGAACCGCCGCGCCGCCGGAGGAAGCTAAAAGCGAACCGAGCGTCAATTCCCAGGTGCGCGGCTAGCCCTTCGCTTCTCGCGAATGCGTTGTTCAACCGTCTATGCACGTCAGTGATTTCGATTATTTCCTCCCGGCGGAACGCATTGCGCAACAGCCGCTGCAAGATCGCGCCGCCTCACGAATGCTGGTGCTCGACCGGCGGCTGGGAGAGTGGCGGGATTCGCAATTCCGGAGCCTTCCCGAGTTTCTCCGCCCTGGGGATTGCCTGATCCTCAATGACACGCGCGTGTTCCCCTGCCGCCTGTTCGGCCATCGCGGCGGCGTGAAAGCGCTGCCGGTGGGGGCGAACAACCGGCATCGTGCGGAGCATCTCTCCGGTGAAGTGGAAGTCTTCCTTACCCGCCAGAGCGCGGACGATCCGCTGGTTTGGAACGCCCTGGTGCGGCCGGGCCGCAAGCTGCCAGTGGGCGAACGCATTACCTTCGCCGAGGGGTTCACCGCGGAGATCCTCGCGCGCGGCGAGTTCGGGGAGCGAACCCTCCGCTTCCAGGTGGAAGACGAATTATTCCCCCTCATTGAGCGCCATGGCCATGTACCGCTGCCGCCGTATATTCATCGAACGGATTCTCCGGAAGACCGGGATCGCTACCAGACCGTGTTCGCGGACCATCGCGGTTCCGTGGCAGCGCCCACGGCCGGCCTCCACTTTACGCCCGAAGTGCTTGCCGCCTGCCGCGACGCGGGGGCTTCGATCGCGGTGGTGACGCTCCATGTGGGGCTCGGCACGTTTCAGCCCTTGCATGAGGACGTCGTGGAGAGGAACCGGCTGCATGCCGAGCGCTATGAGGTGAGCGGGGAAGCGGCCAGCGTCATCAACGCGGCCAGACGCCGTATCGCCGTGGGCACGACGAGCGCCCGCACTCTGGAGAGCGTATGCCGCGACGGGCGCATTCATCCGGGCTCGGGTGAGACCAGCCTGTTTCTGTATCCCGGCTATCGCTTCCAGGCCGTGGATGCGCTCCTGACGAACTTCCACCTTCCGAAGAGCAGCCTCTTGATGCTGGTGAGCGCCTTCGCCGGGACGGATCTGACGCTGAAGGCCTACAATTACGCGGTTTCCCGGGAGTACCGTTTTTTTTCGTATGGGGATTGCATGTTGATCCTGTAATCCGGTTTCTTCGCTGGCTCGCGGGTTGCCAACCGTATACAATACCGTGAGCCACAATGGAAGACGCATCCACCCCCCTCCGCCCCGGTTTTCCCATTCGCATAGAACGAATCGAAACACATAAGGTGCCGCCACGCTGGGGGCTGCTGCGCATTCTCACAGACCAGGGCATCACGGGCTACGGAGAGTTCACGCTCGAAGGGCAGTTGGAAGCGACGGAAGCGCTCGTACACCAATTTTCCGAGTACTTTCTGGGCAAGGACGCGCGGGATTTTCTGAGACTCTCGCGCGGGATCTTTAACCATCATTTTTACCATGCGGGCCCTCACTTCGCCTCCGCGCTGGCGGGGCTTGAAACGGCGCTCTGGGACATCAACGGCAAGGCGACGGGACAGCCGGTCCATCGCATGCTGGGCGGGAAGATCCGCGACAAAGTGAAGGTCTACCGCTGGGCCGGCGGCAATAACAACGATGCCAAGGAGTCAGCGGAAGAAGCCGCGCGGGTGGTGGAGCAGGGCGCGCTCGCCCTCAAGCTGAATGCCTGCCCGCCCATGGCCGCCATTGACAGCTATGGCGGCGTCCGCGTCGCGGTGGAGCGCGCGATGGCGGTGCGCGCCGCGGTGGGGCCTGAAATCGATATCGCGTTTGACTTCCATGGCCGCTGCAATGTGCCGAATGCGCGGCGGTTGGCCCGCGAACTGGAGATTGTGGAACCGCTCTTTTATGAAGAGCCCGTCCGGCCGGACTATAACCGCTGGCTTCCCGAGATTGCGGCGATCACCCATGTGCCCATCGCCACCGGCGAGCGAATGTGCACTGTGGCCGAATTCTCCGACGTGGTGGCGGCCAAAGGCGTGCATATCCTGCAACCGGATCTGGTACACGTGGGCGGCATCCAGCCCACGGCAGACATCGCCGCGCTCGCCTCCGCCAACGGAATCGCGGTGGCGCCGCATTGTCCGCTTTCGGCGATCGCCTTCGCGGCGTCTCTGCACGTGGTGGCGCAATCCCCAGCGGGTTGGATCATGGAATGGTCCAAGGGCATCCACTACAACGATCACGGCGCGAGCGGGGACGTGGATCCCTGGCTTCGATATGTGGCCGAATCCGACTGGCCCGCGTTCGACATGGACGATTCCTCGCATATCGCCGTCCCGGAAAAGGCGGGGCTGGGGATTGAGGTCGATTGGGCGGAAGTGGAGCGGGCCGCGGCGCAGGGCACGGACTGGCGCGATATCGCCATGCATCTGCCCGACGGCACCCACGCGAACTGGTAGCCCGTTCCCCGGATTTCGAGGATTTGTATGGGATCCGCGAACATTTTCGGGGCTGCATCCGTATAGTCATTCAACGGGAATTCGCAGGCGGTGGAATCGTCTTGCGGGGGAGAGGCAACCAAACCGCGAGATGCCGGAAATGCCAGTCTCTGGTGCGCCATTTGCCGGAAAACCGGATTCCCGTTAACCTGAGTAGGTAGCTCCCGCATGCCGCAACCTCCCGACACCTGGAATCCGCAGCACCGCGACGGGCTCTCCCTCTTCTGGTACAAGTTCGCGACCTCGCTAGGGCTGGCCGTGGATTCCATTCGCGCGCACAAGTTGCGCAGCTTCCTCACCCTTCTGGGCGTGATCATTGGGGTGGGCTCCGTGATTCTCGTGGGGGCCGCGATCGACGGCCTGGGCTCCTATGCGGAAGAGAGCACCGCCAAGGCGTTCGGCGGCGAAACTTTCCTGGTGTCGCAGGTGACGAACGCCAGCAGCCGGAAAGAATACTTCGACAAACTGAGGGACCATCGGCGCATCGATGCAGCGGATCTCGCGTATCTGGAGGAAGTGACGGGAGACCGGATTCTTTACTCGCCCTACGCAAATCGAATCGCCGACGTGAAGCGAGGCTCGGAAACGTACGAAGAGTGCGCCATCGTGGGCGCCTTCGCCAACCTTCCGGAGATCCGGGAGGTAAATGTGGCGCAGGGCCGCTTCTTCTCGGAACAGGAAGACTCCTCCCGCCAGCAGGTGGCCATCATCGGGTTCGACATCGCGGAGCGCCTCTTTCCAGGAAGCAATTCGCTTGGCAAGACGGTGACGATTCGCGGCCGTGAGTTCACGGTGATCGGGGTGCAGGAAAAGCTCGGCTCTGCATTCGGGCGCTCGCAGGACAACGGGGTTTACATTCCTTATCGCACGTTGACGCGCATCTGGGGCACCGAGCGGAATATGGCGATCTTCGGGAAGCCGCGGCCGGGCAGCGGCCTCACGCTCGATGAAGCGCTCGACGTCACGCGGGTGGCGCTGCGGGTTCGCTACAAGCAGAAGCCGAGTGAATTGGACAAGTTCGATACGCTCACTCCCGATGCCATTCGCGGGTTCATCGAAAGCATCATGAGCCTCATCTCCGCGGTGATCGTCCCCGTTACGGCAATCTCGCTGCTTGTGGGCGGCATCGTCATCATGAACATCATGCTGGTGAGTGTGACTGAGCGCACGAAGGAGATCGGCATTCGCAAGGCCCTCGGCGCGCGTCAGGGCGACATCCGGCTCCAGTTCCTGCTGGAATCGAGCCTGCTGGCCGCGGTGGGCGGGGCGATGGGGATCCTGGTGGGGGTGGCGCTCACCTTCGTCATTGGCAAGGCGTTTGAACTCACCATGTCCATCACCGCGTTCTATGTCGCGCTTTCGCTGGGCGTCTCGAGCGTGGTGGGCATTGTCTCCGGCCTGTACCCGGCGATGCGGGCAGCAAGACTCGACCCCGTGGAAGCGCTGAGGGCGGAATAATGGAACTCAAGAACGCCTCGGCCCTTGAAAATTTCCGGATGGCGATGGACGCCGTTTGGAGCCACCGCTTCCGATCCGGGCTCACCATGCTGGGGATTGTGATCGGCATCACGACGGTGGTTTCAGTGGCGTCCCTGCTTGCCGGATTACGGCAGGGCGTGGTGGATTTCTTTACCGAACTCGGCCCCGATAATATCTTCATCTTCCGGACTAGTGGGGACCCCAGCCGGGGAGGCGCCAACCGTGAAGAGCGCCTGCGCCGCCCGCTCCGCGTCGATTATGTGGAGCCGCTTCGCATTGCCACCGCCTCCACGGTGGAAACCATGGGGATGAACCTCTTCATTCCTCCCGTTCAGGGCGGCCGTCCCATGATCGCGAAAGTGCCTGGCGTCGAGACCGACGATTTCAGCATTGTCGGGACGGATGCCAACATCCTCATGAACAGCGGCCGGACGCTGCACGATGGCAGGCTGTATACGGAGGCCGAAGCCCGCAGGGGGGAGAAGGTGGCGGTGATCGGCGCCGTGCTGGCCGATGTGCTGTTTCCAGGAGGGAACGCCGTGGGCAAATCCGCGATCTTCGGCGGCGCGGAATACCGGATTATTGGCGTCTTCGAGAAGGCGAAGGGTGGCTTTTTCGGAGAGAACGGCGCGGACAAGCAGGTGCTGATTCCATTCCGTACCGCGAGGCTGCGCTATCCCGGCAACGACGACCGCATCATGATCGTCGCCCGCGCATACCCCGGATTGCGGAGCCAGGCTTTCGATGAGATTGAGTGGATGATGCGGCGGCTGCGTAAGTTGAAGCCCGAGGACAAGAACGACTTTAACCTTTCCACGCCCGATTCCATCATTGAGCAGTTCGACAAGATCACCGGCATCATTTGGATGGTTTCTCTTGCCCTCTCCGGACTCGGCCTGCTGGTGGGCGGCATCGGCGTGATGAACATCATGCTGGTGAGCGTCACCGAGCGAACGCGCGAGATCGGGATTCGCAAAGCCATCGGCGCGCGGCGCGGCGATGTGGTATCCCAGTTCCTTATGGAGGCGATGACGCTAACGGGTTTGGGCGGTCTTGTCGGCATTGCGTTCTCGCTCAGCGTGGTCTTTATCATTGGAGCCCTGGTGCCCAGTCTGAAAGGCCCCACCCCGGCTTGGGCGCTGTTCGCCGGATTTGGAGCCTCCGTGGCGATTGGCCTCTTCTTTGGCGTCTGGCCCGCCGTGAAAGCCGCCGGTCTCGACCCCGTGGAAGCGCTGCGCTACGAATAGCCTCGCGGGGGCAGACGCTCGTCGCAGGTTGCGAATGTGCGGATCAGATCCTGGTCTCGGATTAGAATAACAACGATGTATCGGTTTTCCTCGTGCTTCCTCGTGTTGATGGGGTTGATTGCGCTGAGTTGTGGCAAGGCGCCTATCCCATGGACAGACTCACTCGCCGTGATCGAGCGCGCGCCGCTCGCCAAAGATCTCGACGCGTATCCGGCAGACGCGCAGACGGTGAACGTGAACCCGCCGGGTTTCTGCTGGACACCCAACGAGAAAGCCAAGAGTTATCGCCTCGAAGTTCGTAAGATCGAGGGCGCGAGGGACGGCCTCGCCACGGCGGCGCTGGCTTCCACCGTGTACCCGCCCCTCCAGAAGCTGTCGCCGGGCGACTATCAATGGCAAGTGGTCTACCTCGACGAGAAAGGCGCATCCGTGGGGGCCTCAAAGACGCGGCGTTTTACGCTGCCCGGCTCCGCGCCGGAGTTGCTGCTGCCGGACGTACAGGCGTTGAAGGCGAAACTCTCCGGAGTGCGCCCCCGGCTCTACCTCGGCGGTGGGCGGCTGGAGCGGCTGCGGGCAGCGGTGGCGAACGGGAATCTGCCCTCCTGGGTTCGTCTGCGCGAGGCGGCCGATGCCGCGCTCACGGAGAAACTCTACCCCGAGCCGCCCACTCTCGGTGACAGCGATGAAGATTGGATGCGCACCTTCACGCCCGGCAAGGAGGGCAGTGCGCATGTGGCGCGGGTGGCTCTGGCATACCGGGTGACCGGCGAAGAGAAATATCGGGAGGCGGCGCGCGCCTGGCTGCTGAATCTGGCCTCTTGGGATCCAAAGGGCATTACCAGCCACGGCCTGCGCCTTCCCTCCGGCGGCATCGGGAACGATGAAGCGTCGATGCCGATGCTCGAGCGGATGTCGCTCGCGTGGGATTGGATTGGCGATACCCTTACGCCCGAAGAGCGGCGGACGGTTCTTGCTTCGATGACGGAGCGTGGGAATCAAGTGCTGCGCGTGCTGGAGAAGGAGGATTTCCTCTCCCATCCGTTCGGCAATCATTCCGGCCGTGCAATCGCGTTTCTGGGAACCGCCGGACTCTCGTTTCTCGGCGATATCCCGGAGGCCGAGCAGTGGCTCGATTATGTGCTGCGCGCCGAACTCACTTCTTACCCGAGCTTCGGCGGCGACGATGGGGGCTGGTCTCAGGGGTTGAGCTACTGGTCTTTCTACATCTATAGCCACGCAAACTTCGCGGTCGCCCTGCGGCAGGCCACCGGGACCGATCTCTTCAAGAAGCCATTTTTTCAAAATACCGGCTATTTCGGTCTCTATTTCATCCCTCCATACGCGCCGAGCGGAGGGTTCGGCGACAGCGCGTATCATCGCCCGAATGAATCTGCCGGCGTGCTGGCCGATACGCTGGCGGAGGCGAATGGGGACCCGGTACTGAAGTGGTA
>JADYZL010000033.1 GCA_020853155.1 Bryobacterales bacterium | reverse complement strand
TTGAACCGAGCCATCGGATCTATGAAAGCATGGGATCGATTGCGCGAAGGCAAGGCAATGCCGGCTTGGCGGGAAACTACTATGGCAAAGCCATCGAACTGGTACACCGGGAGCTTCTTGCCCGCCCACGCGATGGTGATCTTCAATCGTATTTGGCGCACTATCTCGCCGCTAACGGAGATAAGGATGGCGCCAGAGCGATACTAAAGGGCTTGGAACAGGACGCCAGCGCGGAACCGGCAAGAGTCTTAAGAAACGCGGAGTCGTATCTGCTTATCGGCGATACGGCCAACGCGAAGCGTTTGGCTGGCCTTGCGCTAGCAGGCCACCCCGCGGAGTCACCGGCGGTGATGAGCAAGGAACTTCGAGCGCTACTCGCTCAACATTAGCAACCACAAACACAAAAAGAATGGAGGAAATGTGAGCAACAAGCAAAATCAATATTCAACTGGCCCTCTTGTGTTCAAGTACGACGCAGGGCGAAAGTGTCTCGACGGTGGCCCAGAAGCTTATTACAAGAAAATAGGGACCACGCCTCCCGATTTGAAGTTGGAAATAAAATGCATAGGAGATGCCCTTGATGGAGATCTAGTGTTGTCTTTATCGGAAAAGGGCGTGAAAAGGGCATTCTCGGAGTTCTTTGATAACGTAGCGGCAACAATCACGCTAACGAAGTGTGATCCATCCATGCCCCTTGAATTTAAGCCACAACTCAAAGTAAACGGTACAATACCATTGCAAGTTGGCGGCATCGGACTGGAGCTTCGTTTACATCACAATATCCCATCGTGTGGCCACACACATCCCCACTCTCTAGGTATGACTCACGTTGACCTTCATGTGGAGTGCTGAGGCCGAAAAGGAGGGCCGTGCAATCCGGACTTGACGTCCGGATCGCGCGGCCTTCTTCCCATTCGTCACCTACCACATTGCCTCGCCTGCATCAATCGCCGCGTCGATGGTCGGCAGGGTGGTCTTGGGGGCTATCCCTGCAGTGCAGAAACTGTAGTGAACGAAAACTTCGCGTGGGTCCCGGAGTGGGGAGTGAGGAGGCACACAATGCCTCCTCACTGTGCCCGATTGCATTGGAAACGGCAGAGACCGTTCGGAAGGGCTCACCGTTCGCCCACTAGAATCGTTGCGTTCGTGATCGCCGGGCTGGTGAATACGGCCATCTCGATACGGTAGCGCCCAGGTGAGAGGTCGGGCGGAACCACCACGTTGAACTGGTTGAGACCGGCGGCAGAGAGGCCGGCGAACTGTACTTCAGCCGGTTTGCCTCCAATGCGGACCGTGAGACCTCGGAGCAGCGCCAGCGGAGCCGCGCCCGAATAGATTTCGCCTGTTGGCACCCCGGGGTCCGTCGGGCCGAATCCTGTGCCGTAAAGCGAGACGATATCGCCCGGTAGGGCCGGCCGCGAGACGACACCGGGAAAGGTGTCGGGAGCTGCGACGATGACTCCATCCGGGTGCACGGCCGCAATGTCGGTTCCGTTTGCGAAGGCGAAAAGACCGGGAGCTTCGCGGAAGATGTAGACCTTCGTCGTGTCGCTGCCCGTGGGAGTGCTAAGCGTGAGGTCTACCCAATTCCCCGAGTTGCTTGACAGCGTGCCGTCGGGAATCTGGATATTCACCTGTCCGGGGCTGATGAACTGGACCGGGGCCGGCACACCGCGCACCGTCACGGAAACCCCATCCAGCGACGTCGGCATTTTGTTGCCTTGGAAATCCGAGATATCCCAAATCCGCGTTGCAGGAGCGAGGTTTTCGCCGAAGATGCTCACCCATGCGCCAACCGCGCCACCTTGCAGGAAGCTTGCCGCATTCACGACTCCGCCCGAGCCCACACGAGGGCCGGTGTGACCCGCGGGCAAGACCTCGACTTGTACGGGAACGGATTCTGTTACACAGCCAAAATCCGGACAGGCGACGTTGAAGGGAAGTGTTCGACTCGCGGAAATCTGCGTTCCAGGCCGCAGTTTCACCGTGATTCTACGGCCCGGGTCCATCATGGTGGTTTCGAAATCGAGGGGAACTCCGGCGTGTGCGGCACCCGCGATCTCTTGGATCTCGGGGTTGTCGATGATGAAGATCGCCTGCGGGTCCGGCGATTCCTTGCCGTCCTGGATGCGGAACGTGAGGGCGCGCGGCGCAAAGGTGTTGAAGACCGGCAACTCCAATCGCAGCGAAATTAGGAGGTAGGCCGAAGGCCGATCTGGATCGACGGGCTTCAATTCGACGTTGTGCGTATATGAACCAATCGGGAGGTTATCCAGATTGACGGAGATCGCAAGGACCGCCGGCGTCTGCGATTGGTCTGGAACTACGGATAGCCAACCCGGCAGGTCTTGTGTTATTCCGAACGCCAGGGACTCTTCGGAACCGGAGAGTACACTAAGCCCGCGAAAAGGGGCAGGCGGATTCCGGCCTAGGCGCGCAGTGATCGAAAAGCCGGCAGATGACACGTAGATCGTGGGTTTCTGCGCTGGCCTTTGTTCAACGCTGAAGGTCCGGCCTGCCACGAGAATTTTGCCGACCCTCGAATGGGGGGCTTCATTCTCGCTAACCCGAAACCTTACCCTACCATTTCCTGAAACAGATCCGCCGACAGGTTCCAGGATAGTAATCCAGTCCTCACTGGCGACGGCGGTCCAAGAGCACCCGGCGAGGGTTGTGACGTCAATGTAGCCTTCATTCGCGGTGGGATTAAACTCCCACGACACCGGAGAGATCGACGCTGTACAGGTAGAGGCTTCCTGTGCGATGGGAACCTCTGCACGGCCGCTCGAAGTTTGGACGACGAGCGTCGCAGAACGGTCTGCAGTGGTTGGATTCTTTGCAACAACGAGGAGCGCGAAACCGGAGGCGACGCCGGATTGCCCCGATTGGAATTGCACCCATGAAGGCGAGGTAGTCCCCGTGATTGAAGCGGCATAGCTGCAACCATTCGGGATATATATGTTGGCACGCTCGGTTCCCCCTTCCGCGGGAAACGGAATATGCGAACGGAGGATTGTCGGTGCACAACGGCCTCCCGTTTCCTGCTGGATTGAGATTGCCACTGTGCCAACGATGAGTTGACCTGTGCGTGCGGTGCTCCCATAGTTTGGCTGCAGGAGGAGAGTAAAGGCGCCAGCGCCCGGCGACCCTGTGGCATTCGATACGGAAATCCAATCGGCGAGTGATTGCACGGCCCATGGACACTCCGGGCTAGTCGAGACCGGAATGGTGGGATAGGCTGCCCCTGAAGGGAACACGGGTTGGGAAGGAATCGTGTAGGTGCAGTTTTGGGTACGGGCCGTCACAGCCAGGCATGAGGCGAGTGCCGCCAAAAGGATGACCGTTTGGAATAACGGGTGAAGCCGCTTGGAGAATGTTGCGTCGTTCATGAAATGCCTCTGTTGATAGGAGAATATGGCTGGCGGAATTTGCAACGAACTGAAAGACGAAAGCCAGCCGCTAGGCGCGTGGCCTGACGGCTGGCTTTGGCTTGGCGCTAGTTGACGTTCACCGTGAGCGCGGTGTCGCTGCTGGGTGTAGTGAAGCCGATTGGCTGCACCGGAGTAAGAACAGTTGTCCCGGCTGCGAGCGGAGTGATCGCCAGGCTGAAGCTGTTTCCCGGGGGATTCAGGATTGCCGGCGAGGGTACCGTGGCAACGCCGGGGTTGCTGTTGTTGATCACGAGACCGAGAGACGACCCGGGCCGTAACGAGGGCTGCAGGAATGAGTCGGTATCTACATTCAGGGTGGCTGGATCGAGTTGCAGGATGTTCACGTATTGGGTGAAGACCCCGCCGCTGAGCGCCCGGTTGATGCTGCGGCCCGCGAACTCGATCGCGGAGGGCACCAACTCGAAGACTTCGTTCCGGGTTTGATAGCCCGGCGCGGTGGCGACGACCGTTGCCTGGCCCGAGGAGGCGAGGCCCTGGATGTAGAAAGGTCCGCCAAACTGGCTGCCTTGCGGAATGCTGACCGCAATCGAATTGCTTCCGATCGTACTATTCGAGGTCGAGAGCAGCAGGTTTGGATTTCCGCTCGTGAGCGTGACGGTTAGGCCTCCCGATGGCGCCGGTGTCTGCAGCGAGATGGACATTTGCCGCTGGAGCTGCGAGCCGATGCGACGCCGGTTGTTGGCGATGCTGATGGTGGGAGCGGTGACGGTGACCGTTAGGCCAGTGTAGCCCGTAGAGTTGACGAACCCGGGCGGCTGTACGGGCGTTAGCACGGTTGTCCCCGCCGTTGCCGGCAAGAAGGTAAAGAGCGAGGCTCCGAGAGGAGAAGTAACTCCGCCGGTGACCTGAATCGGAAGCGGGGTGGTAACGCCGCCCACGGCCGGATCACTATTGGAGATCGCAATGGGAAGGCTCAAACCGCCGCGTAGTTCCAATGGACCGAAGTTGTTATAGATCCTAAGGTCGGTGTTGCTGATGAGGGGCCAAGTGACAGCCGCAAAGGTCCGGTTCCCGGAAAGAGTGGTGAGTGAAATGTTGTTCAAGACCTGAGTTTGCGTGCCCAAGGTTACCGTGGAAGGCACCAGCATCACGTCAAAGGAACCGGTCGCGAAACGAGGCGCGCTGAAGGTAAT
>JADYZL010000032.1 GCA_020853155.1 Bryobacterales bacterium | reverse complement strand
TTGATGCGGAAGCGGAGGCCTGAGCGGTAGCAAATCTTTCCTTTCTGGTGAGGAGAATCCGTATGTGGAGGCGTTTTCGCGTTCCGGCACTTTTGCTGCTCACGGCGATGATGGGCGCGTTCGGTGCTGCGCCGCCCGTTTCCAATCGCGCGCCGGGCACGGGTGATATCGGCTACCTGCCGGCAGACGGATCCACAGTGAATACGAACCCTCCCGCGCTGGCCTGGCTGCCGGAACCGGATGCCGATGCGTACGCGGTCCAACTCGCGCGTGACCCGGAGTTTAAGCCGGGAGCGGTGAACATTCACCGCACGCCGTATGTGCTCTACACCCACACGGCGGCGCTCTCGTCCGGAACCTGGTGGTGGCGATACGCCTGTCTGGATGCGCAGGGGAACCGGTCTGAATGGAGTGAGGCGCGGCGCTTCCGCATCGCCGAAGGCGCTCAAACGTTTCCGCGCCCCTCGGCCGAACTGGTTCGCGCGAGAGTTCCGAAAGCTCATCCCCGGCTGATGCTGCGGCCGGAGGAAGTAGAGATGTTCCGGCAGGCTCGTCTGGGGCCGGAGAAGGCCCGCTGGGAGCAACTCGTCAAGACCGCGGAAGAATATTTGAAGGAACCGCTGATGGATGAGCCGCCACCCTGGACCGGCGGGGAATGGAACGCGCCGGAGTGGAGGCGCAATTTCCGGGACACGCTGAGCGCGGCGGAGAAGGCGGAAACCCTTGCCTTCTGTTATCTGCTATCCGGAGACAAACGATACGGAGAAGCGGCCCGCCGGTGGTTGCTGCACTTCGCCTCCTGGAATCCGGCGGGCTCCACCAGCATGGACGTTAACGACGAAGCCGGCATGCCGATCCTGTATCTCACGGCGCGCGCCTATGACTGGGCCTATGATGCGCTGAGTCCGCATGACCGCGAGACCATTCGCAAGGCGGCGCGCTTCCGAGGGGAGGAAGCCTACGACTGGCTGCACGACATGCCATTCGAGCAGAAAGCGTACAACAGCCATGGCGGCCGGATGTGGCATTTCCTCGGGGAGGCGGCAATCGCTTACTACGGAGAGGTGCCCGAAGCCGCTCAGTGGCTGGATTACGCGCTCTCGATTTTCTGGGGATGGTACCCCTCCTTCGGCGACGAAGACGGCGGATGGGCGCAGGGCTACGCCTACTGGGGGAGCTATGTCAACCGGTCTACCTGGTGGCTGGACGCCCTTCGGGCCGGCCTGCGGATCGATGGAACGGAGAAGCCGTTTTACCGGAATGTCGGGAACTTCCTGATGTACGTGGCGCCGCCGAACGGGTCGCTAACGGGATTTGGGGACTTCGCGGAGACGGAACCGAACGCCAACGCGGCCGTGCCGGTGTCGTATTTTGCTCGCATGCGCGGCGTGCCGGAATGGCAGTGGTTTGCGGAAGCGTGGGGCAAAGGAGATGGCGAGTCCGGACCGATCGGGTTTCTCCGGGCCGCGCGGCCGAATCCGCCGAAGGTGACCGCACGCCCGCCATCCGGCTGGCCGCAAGCCAAATGGTTCCGCGGTGCGGGCTGGGTTTCTCTCCACTCCAGCATGATGAACCCGGCGGAGAACGTACAAGTGATGATGCGCGCGGCGCCCCTCGGGAATATCAGCCACAGCCATGCGGATCAGAACGCCGTCGTACTCGGTGCGTTCGGTTCGCCACTGCTCGTGAATACCGGCATTCGGCCGTGGTATGGAAGCCCGTTCTGCACGGAATGGTATTGGACTACCAAAGCCCACAACGCTCTCGAAATCAATGGAGAGGGGCAGCCAAAGACGGCGGAGGCAACCGGCGAGATCCTCGTTTTCCAGCCCGGGGAAGAGTACGACTATGTGGTCGGCGATGCGACCCCCTCGTATGGCGCGGGCGTAGAACGCTATCGGCGGCATCTGCTGTTTCTGAAGCCGGACGTGCTTGTTCTTGTGGATGAGGTCGTGGCCCGCGAACCCGCGTCCTTGAAGTTTTGGCTTCACGGGCGCGCGCCGTTCACGATAGACCAGTCTGGCGGGCGGATCGCGCTCACTTTTGGCAAGGCATCGATCTCCGGCTTCCTACTCTCGCCGGGTGGCCTGCGGACCGTGCAAACGGATAAGTACCCCATTCCTCCGGAGAATGGCAAGACGCGGCCCGAATGGCATCTCTCCTCTGAAACGTTGCAGAAGCAGACCCATGCGCGCTTTGTTGCCGTGCTTGGGGTGGGGAAGGCGGGCGAGACCATTCCGCTCGAAGGCGTGGAGGATGTGAGCCACGGGAACGACATCGCGATTCAGTTCCGCCACGCGGGGAAGCGTGTGAGCGTGGCGATTGATCCCGCCGGTCCCTCCGTATCCGTGCGCTAGGCGCTTCCGCGCCGGATGGGTCCTTCGCCGGAAGCAGCATGCCGCCTCGGCCGCGCCCATTCTGGAACCCTCCCCGGCCTCCATGCTAGCTTGGAGGTTTGGGGATTGCCCCGGAAATGGACCGAATTCCGAAGCATCCCATGGGCAAAAAGCACATGATTCAAGCGGGAATTGTCGGGTTTCGTGGGTATAGCGGCGCGGAGTTATTCCGGATATTGGCCCGCCACCCAAGAGTGACTGCATGGCGGATGGAGCATCGCGCGGATGCGGCTCCGGAGTTGCAACCCCGGCATCAGAAGACGGCTCCCACGATTATGGCGACCCCGGAAGCCGCCGTGGAGGCGGGCCTCGACGTGGTGTTTCTCGCTACCCCGCACGACGTTTCGATGGAACTGACACCGGCGCTACTCGAAGCGGGGATTCGCGTGGTGGATTTGAGCGGCGCCTTCCGCCTGCGCGAACCCGAAATTCATAAGCGCTGGTATGGGGACGACCACTCCGCACAGGAGTTGCTGCGGAATGCCGTTTATGGGCTGCCCGAGTTCTACCGGGAGCGCATCTCCGGCGCGCGTTTTGTCTCAAACCCAGGATGCTATCCCACGGCGGCGAATTTGGCGCTGCGCCCGCTCGTGCAAAGCGGCCTCGTGGACCGGAGTGTTCCGGTGGTTTGCGATGCCAAATCCGGCGTGAGCGGAGCGGGCAGAAAGGCCAGCCTCAAGACCAGCTTTTGCGAAGCGGGCGATAACTTCAGCGTGTATTCCGCATTCGGCCACCGGCACGTGCCGGAAGTGTTGCAGAACAGCGGCTTGGAGGAGAACGAATTCCATTTCGTGGCGCAACTGCTGCCGACGCCGCGAGGCATTCTGGAGACGATTTACCTGCGTCTGCGGGAAGGCGCCGGCAAGGGCGACGTGCTGGCCGCGTATGACGAAGCCTACCGCTCCGAACCCTTCGTGCGGGTCTATGATCCAGGGCAGTTTCCGGATCTCCACGCCGTGCAGCACACCAACTTCTGCGACATCGGCTTCAAGTTCGAGGAAGCCAGCCGGATGCTGGTTGTCGTCGCTGTGGAAGACAATCTCGTGAAGGGCGCCGCCGGGCAGGCCGTGCAGAACATGAATCTGATGTTCGGCTTTGCGGAAACGGAGGGCCTGCTGTGACCCTGCTCATTAAGCTGGGAGGCACGCTGCTCGATACCGTGGAATCCCGCGACAGGCTCGCCGGGGAGATTCGCGACGTGGCGAAAGCGGGCCACCGCGTGATCGTGGTTCACGGCGGCGGCAAGCAGATGACGCGCTTCCTGGAAGCGCAGGGAACTCAGAGCCGCTTTGTGAACGGATTGCGCGTGTCTTCGCCGGAAGTGATCGATGCCCTGCTGAAGGTGGTGGCGGGTTCGGTGAACAAGCAATTGGTGGCCGCGCTCATCGCGGCCGGCTTGCCTGCCGTTGGGTTCTCCGGCGTGGATGGCGGACTTGTAGAAGCGGAGAAATTGAGCGACGAATTGGGCGCGGTGGGCCACCCCGTGCTCGCGCGGACGCAGCTTCTGGAAGTGCTGCTCCATGGCGGCTTCACCCCGGTAGTGGCCTGCGTGGGCGGCGATGCGAAGGGCAACATCTATAACGTCAATGCAGACCAGATGGCGTGTATCTGCGCGGCTGGGTTGCCCGTGGAGCAGCTTCTCTTTCTCACGGATGTCGAGGGTGTGCTGGATGCGGAGAAACGGCCGCTGCGCGCACTGACGATCGAAAACTGCCGGCGGTTGATCGCCGAGGGCGTGGCGGCCGGAGGCATGCAGGCGAAGCTCGAAGCGGCGTGCCGCACATTGGAAAAGGGCGTGGGCACGGTGCGGATTCTGCCCGGCTTTCGCGCGGGTGTGCTTGCCGAGGCGCTCTCTGGCGCGGACGTGGGGACGGCGATCCGGCGAGCCTAGCGCGCATGCGGCGCAACATTATTTCCTGCACAACCCTCCCATTCGGGAGCGGAGAGCACCCTTCCGGGGAGCAGGGGGAGTAAGCGAAAGATGGCCTTCCGGCTGAGTTACCAATGGATGTGCGATGCGGCTTGGAAGAGCGGCACGGCGGGGGTATCGCTGCATAGCCATACGTCGATTTCAAAGGAAAGCGTCGGCATCCTGTTTGAGCATGGCGCACGCAACCGGTTGATCGCCTGGCTGCTGAACCGCGAGAATGAGCGGTACCTGCGGCATTCCGGCAAGCCGCTCGATTTCAACCGGGCTTACTGGACGTCGCCGGTCACGCCGAAAGAGGCCTATCGCCTGGAGTGCCGCCAGATTGACGAGTTGCTCTCGATGCGGCCCATCGTATCGATTACGGACCATGACGAGATCGAAGCAAATCTGCGGCTTCAAGCGCTCGATACGGACGATGAAATTCCCATCTCCACGGAGTGGACCGCACCAGTGGAGCATACCTTCTTTCATTTCGGAATCCACAACATCCCCAGGGACGTGGCGCACGAACTACATGGGAGGATGCAGGCGTATCGCGAAGCGCCTTCCATGCCCGCGCTACGTGAGATTCTCGACGCCTTGGCGGCGTATCGGGAGATTCTGATTGTCCTCAATCACCCGCTGTGGGACGAAGCCGGCATCGGGCAATCGACGCATGAGGAGATTCTCGCGCGGTTGCTGGCCGGGATGAGCGGCCGCATCGACGCGCTCGAATTGAACGGGCTTCGCACCTGGCGTGAGAATTTGCGGGTGATGACCCTGGCGGAGACGGTGAGCTTGCCGCTCGTTTCCGGCGGAGACCGGCATGGGCATGAACCCAACGCGCTGTTGAACGTGACGCGCGCCGCCACCTTCGCGGAGTTCGTCGAGGAAGTGCGCGCCGGGGAAAGCCACGTCGTCGTGATGCCGCAATATCGCGAAGGCCGCAAGCTGCGCTGCTTCCAGACCGCCTGGGACATGCTTCGGGATCATCCGGAGCACCCCTATGGGAAAGTGAGCTGCCTGGACCGCAGCTATCTCATCCGGGATAACGGGGAGCACGCCACGCTTGCCTCGAAGTTCAAGGACGGCACGCCGCCGGTTCTCGCGAAGGTCCTTTGGACGATGCGGCTGCTGGAACGACCGCGCTTCCGCTCCGCGCTGCGTGTGGCATTATCGGATGGAGAGGGCCTTCCATCTTGAGTGAACCGCCTCGCGTTGCGTTTGTCTCCGATATCTTTTACGAAGTGAACGGAGCGGCGCTCACCAGCCGCGAGTTCGTGGAATACGGGAAGCGCAACGGCTGCCCCGTGCTCACATTGCATCCGCATACGGAAACGCGGCTCTTCGACGAGGGCTCCGCGCGCTATGTGGAATTGCAGCGCAGCCTCGCTACCGTTCCTGTCGAAACGGATTTTGGCTTCGACACGCTGATGTGGCGCTACAAGGGGCTCATCGAAAAAGAGCTTGACCATTTCCGGCCGGACATCATGCATGTGGTGAGCCCTGGAGATCTGGGGCTGCTCGCCATTGTGATTGCCCGCCGGCGCAAGCTGCCGATGATCCTCGGCTATCACACCAACCTGCACGAGTTCGCGCGCCACCGGCTGGAGAAGGCGCTCTCGTTCCTGCCGCAGCGCTTCGTGGAGAGCGCCGGGAAGGCGGCGGAAGATCATTCGCTCAACTTGCTGTTGCAGCTCTATAAACTTGCCTGTGCATCGCTTGCGCCGAACCGCGAATATACGGAACTGCTCGAGAAGGCGAGCGGCAAGCGCTCCTTTGTGATGACGAGGGGCGTGGATACCACGCAGTACGATCCGGCCAAGCGTAGCCGGAAAGACGACACCTTCGTCATCGGCTTTGTGGGCCGCTTGCAGCCCGAGAAGAACGTGCGAATGCTCGCCGAAGTGGAGAAGATTCTCCTTGAAGCCGGGGAGGAAGACTTCCGCTTTTTGATCGTCGGGAGCGGAGGCGAGCAGACCTGGCTGGCCGAGAACATCCGGAACCTCGAACTGCCCGGCATCCTGCGTGGAGAGGCTCTCGCCGAGGCCTACGCGAATATGGACGTCTTTGCATTTCCCTCCGCCACGGATACCTTCGGCAATGTGGTGCAGGAGGCCTTCGCCTCCGGCGTGCCCGCCATCGTGACGTCCGGCGGCGGCCCGAAGTTCATCATTCGCGAAGGAGAGACGGGCCTGCTTGCCGATGATGCGGCGGGCTTCGCTGAACACATCCGCATGCTGATGAAAGACCGCGCGCGCCTCGCGGCCATGAAGCGCGCCGCCCGCGCGCAAGCTCTCGAAGCCACCTGGGATAAGGTGTTCGAGAGCGTCTACCGGGCTTACGACTACTGCCTGCAAGAAGCTGCCTGCTGAGCTGGCCGTTTCCCATGCGAAGCAAGAGCACGTCTTCCGCAACCCCCGCTGTACACTAGAGCGAGTATGGACCGACCCGCAGAGACCCACGGCCAGACCGCGCCTTCCCTCGTCCGCCAGTTAGGCGTGGTGAGCGCGACGGCACTGGTGGTCTCGAACATGATCGGGACCGGGATCTTCACCACCACTGGATTTCTGGCCGGAGATTTGGGCGATCCGTATCTGATTCTGGTCATCTGGCTGGTGGGCGCGGTGGTGGCCTTGTGCGGGGCGTTCTGCTATTCGGAACTGGGCGTGAATTTTCCCAGCTCCGGCGGCGAGTACGTTTACCTGAGCCGGGCCTACGGGCTCACCTGGGGATTCATGTCGGGGTGGATCTCCTTCTTCGCCGGCTTCTCCGCGCCTATCGCGGCGGCGGCGCTGGCCTTCTCCGAGTACCTCGGTTACTTCTACCCGCAGTTGCAGCAGGAACAGGCGCGGGTCCTCTGGGAATCGTCTTATCTCACGTTCCGAGTGGGCGGCGCGCAATACATGGCGGCGGCGGTGATTGCCGTCTTCACGATTCTGAATTGCGTGGGCGTGACGCGGGCGGCCAAAGTGCAGAACGTCCTCACCGGCACCAAACTGGCCGTGGTGCTCGCGTTCATCTTCTTCGGAATTCTGGTGGGCACCGGCGACTGGAGTTCATTCTCCCAACCCGCCTCGCGCACCTCCACGACGCCCCTTGCCTCGCAGTTCGCCATCAGCCTGTTCTGGGTCTACTTCGGCTACAGCGGCTGGAACGCCGCGACGTACGTGGCCGAGGAATTGCGCCAGCCGCGGCGCACGCTTCCCATCGCGCTCGCGCTTGGGACCGCCGTCGTGGCGCTGCTCTACATCGGCCTGAATGTGACCTTCATTTACGGGACGGGTGTCGAGTCGATGAAAGGTGTTTTCGCGGTGGGGAGCCTGGCCGCCTCGAAGCTCTTCGGGCCGGAAATCTCCGGGATGTTCAGCGCGTTGATGGCCATATCCATTCTCTCCACGGTGAATGCGATGGTAACCATCGGCCCGCGAGTCTACTACGCGATGGCGCGGAATGGGGCGTTCTTCGGCTTCGCGCGCAAGGTGAATCCGCGCTTCCACACGCCGATTCCAGCGATCCTCTGCCAGGGCGTCTGCGCCATTCTGATGACCATCACGCCTTTCCCGCAACTGGTGGTCTATATCGGCTTCAGCCTTACCTTCTTCACGGTGATGGCGGTGGGTTCTTTGTTCCTCTTCCGCCGCAGGCCGAATTGGGAAAAGCTGCCGGTGGTGAGCTTCGCGTGGCCACTGATGCCGGGGATCTTCGTGCTCGTCGGTGTGTGGATGATCGTCTACGGCATCATGCTTCAGCCGGTGGTGTCCGCAGCGGCCATTCTGACGATCGCGGCGGGCGCGGCAGCCTACCATCTGGCCGTGAAGGGCCGGTATCCGGGCGAGGTCGCCTAACCACCAGGAGACGCCTTTACATAAACATTACAATGGCTTGCGGCGATCTCCGCTAAGGTGGAATTGCTACCCGCCTTTCCGAGGAGATTCGTTTTGTCCACCGAAGCTGTTGCATTGCGTGACCCGCACAAGATCAACTGGGTCACCACCATCGCCTTGGCCGTGCTTCACATCGGCGCCGTGGCCGCACTGTTTTTCTTTAGTTGGACGGCCCTGATCGTGGCCGTCGTCCTGCACTGGATGTGCGTTGGCTGGGGCATCGGGATGGGCTACCACCGCTTGCACACGCACCGGTCCTACAGGGTGCCGCGGCTCCTGGAGTATTTCTTCGCGGTGCTGGGCACAATGACGCTCGAGGGCGGCCCTATCTTCTGGGTGGCCACGCACCGCTTGCATCACCAGTATTCCGATAAGGAAGGCGATCCGCATTCGCCCAACGATGGCGCCTGGTGGGCGCACGTGGGTTGGATTCTGCTGGGGGAAGCCGGGCACAACGACACCCGCCGGATGAGCCGCTATGCGCCGGATCTCGGCCGCGTGCCGTTCTACCGCTGGCTGAACACGTATCACTATGTGCCCCCCGTGCTTCTCGGCGTCGCGCTCTACGCATTCGGCGGCCTGCCGATGCTGCTCTGGGCTCTGTGCTTCCGCATGGTGTTCGGACTCCATGCTACGTGGCTCGTCAATTCGGCGACGCACATGATCGGCAGCCGCCGCTTCGATACGAAGGATCTTTCGACGAATAGTTGGTGGGTGGCGCTATTGACCTTCGGCGAGGGCTGGCACAACAACCACCACGCGCATCCGACTTCGGCGCGGCATGGCCTTGTGTGGTGGGAGGTCGATATGACGTGGATCCAGATCAAACTGCTTGAAAAGCTGGGGATCGCCAGCATGGTGCGGGAAGCCAGCGCGACGGAAGCGATTCCCGGCACGAAAGTGGCAGCCTGAGCGTAGCCGCAATTCAGGACGGATATCCGCGCCCTCTCCCAGGTCATGCCGGGGAGAGGGCGTTTGCGTTGGGGAAGCTTGTGCGAGGGCCTATAGCCCGGCGCCCGGCTGCACCGGCCGCGGCTGGCGCTTCACCGGCGCGGCGGGCGGGTTCTTGGCCGGCTTCTCCTCGCCGTGATGGCAGGTATAGCAGGTCACATCGAACTTGCCGTTGAAATAGCTCTTGGCGATGCCCTCCGTCATCGTTTTCATGTGACGGGCGGTTTCCTTCTCTTCCTTGTCGTCCCGCTCCCATTCGCCCTTGATGTGGCAGAAGGTACACTGCACGCCCAGCGAATCCTTCCAGTTCTTCATGATGAACTCCAGGCGATTCGCCGGGAGCCCGGTGAACACCTTGATGTTCATGTAAGCCTGTTCTGCCGGGCGGCTATCGGTCCCTTCCACCCAGGGGCTCTTCTGCTCCGCATTGGCTGGCGGCGCCTCCTGCGATTGCAGATGGCCCGGAGCCACCACAAAGGCAAGTGCCGCGCCAAACGCGCAGGCGGATGCGAACGACCAAACTTTAGTCATGCTGCGAATTCCGATCCCAGTGATTTCTGCCTTCCGTGGCGAAGGCCATGCGTTGGATTATATCCATGACGGCGCGCGCGAGGGGAGGGTGGTATGGAGAAAAAACGCCGCCGGCAGCCCGAAGGTTACCGGCGGCGGTGGAGGCAAGCGTGCGAAAGCCGCTCAGAATGTCATGCGCAAGCCCACTTGAATGCTCCGCGCTGCCGCGGCGCTCCCGACAACCCCGAAGCCGGGGCCGCCGAAAACGCGACCCGGCGTGCCGAAGTTGGCATGGTTCGGCAGGTTGAAGAACTCGCCCCGCAGTTGGATCATGCGGCCCTCACCCGGAAGGGGGAAGTTGCGCAGCACGCTCATGTTGAGCCCGAAGTAACCGTCCGAGCGCAGAATATTCACGCCTTGATTGCCGAACTGAGCCGGAGCGGGTTGCGAGAATGCCTCCGTGCGGAACCAGCGATCCAGTGTACGCTCGGAACTGCTGAGGTTCGGGTTCCCGGAAACATCGGCGCGCAAGCTGCCGCTGGCCGAGAATACCGTGTTTACTTGCGTTCCCACGGTAAAGGGCGCGCCCGCCTGCCAGTTCAGGATGCCCCCGAGGCTCCAATCGCCGAGGATGTAACGGAGTGGATTGTTGGCGAGGTACTTCCTCCCCTTGCCGAAAGGCAACTCGTAGACGCTGCTGAACGTGGCCCGGTGCGGGATGTCGTTCTCGCTGGGTCCGTAATCGGCGCGGCGATTATAGTAGTTCGAATACACCCCGCCCTCGGCGCCTACGGCGGAACCGCCTTCGTTGGTGTTATTGAGGAACTTGGACCAGGTGTAGGTAACCAGAAAGTTCCAGCCCCCGGAGAAGCGTTTCTCGGTCTTCAGCATCATCGCATGGTAATTAGAAATGCCAAGAGAGGGCTTCTCGATCGAAACGTTACTAAACTGCGCGTATGGCCGGTCAATCTGCTTGGAGGTTGGGGTGAGCTCTTGTGGCAGCACCTGATTGATGGACAAGTTTGAGCTCGAGAGTTTGCGGGAGGCATTCGCGAGATAGGCCGCCTCCACCATCATGTTGCCAGGCAGTTGATGCTGCACCGTGAAGTTCCATTGCATGGAATACCCGGTACGCCGGTTGGTTTCAAAGAACGTGGGCGCTGTGTTCGGGTTGGCTCCGTATTTCACCGCGCCGAAGCCGTCATCCAGCACGGGCGAGGCCAAGGTGTAGGAAGGAACCCCGTCGCGAAGGAAGAACGGCGTCGTAATTCCATTGTCCGGAGAGTTGATCGTGGCGCTATTCTCAAACCCGAGGCTGGCGCCAGGCGCGCCGGAATCAAAGGGATGCGCGAAGAAGGTCCCTATCCCCCCGCGGATAACGGTTTTCTCGCTCCCGAGCGGTCGCCAGGCAAAGCCGAAGCGCGGGCCGAAGTTGTTTAGATCGGTATCGTAGGGGCTTGTCCGGAACCCATCGACGCCCAAGAACTTGACGACGCCGGGTGTGCCGGAGACGGGATTGATTGCCGTCGGATCGAACCCGTTCATGTGGTTGTTCCGGTCGTGGATTGGCGTGTCCGTCTCCCACCGGACGCCCAGGTTCAGCGTCAGGTTCTGGTTCACCGTCCATTCATCCTGGGCGAACCAAGCGATGTAGTCGCTAAACCGGTCGAGCACCATCGTCTCGCGCGTCGTAAACGTCAGGGGCGCGCCGGCCAGGAGAGAAGCGAGGCCGAAGCCGGTTCCATTCACGCCGGGGTTGCCCGTGGAGAGAGGGCTGAAGCTGAAGCTTCCCGAAACCGTGGGGCGATTGATTTCGTGGTTCAGTGAGCGGCGGAATTCCATACCGAACTTCATGCTGTGGCGGCCGCGAATCCAGGAAATGTTATCGATGTACTGGAACTGCTGGATCGGGAACTGGCGGCGCTCCTGGTTGCCGGCGCCCATGGTCCGCATCCCGGTCACCGCCATGGCGGGGAAAGCATCGTCCGGCACTCCCTTCAGGCCGAGCTTGGAGGGCCAGTTCCCGCCCAGGCCGTAGGATCGGTTCCAGTTGATCCGGTCTCCGAAGGTGAAGCGGAATTCGTTCACCAGCGTTGGCGTAATCGTCCGCGTATAGGTGCCGTAATAGAAGTTCTGATGGCGCAGGGCCGGGACGCGGTTTTCCGCGCCGATGTTCGTCATTACCGTGGAATAATCGAGATTGTCCGAGTTATACATATACCGGACACTCACGCGGTCCCGGTCGGTCAGATTGTAGTCGCCCTTCACCAGGTAGGCGTCCCGAGTGAGCTGTTGCGAATAGTTCGTGGAGAAGTTATTCGCTCCGGAGGCATTGGCAGCCGCCTTGTTCGGGAGCGGATAGAACGGCGCCAGCGCCGCGCCCACGGCATCGATGCGCGAAGTGGGGATGATGTTATTGGCGTACTGAACGCGCTGCGTCTTGCCGCCCACGATCTGGTTCGAAAGTGGGTCGTACACACGGATGAGGGATCCCGCGGCCGTGAGCGTCTTGCTGAAATCGCCGGTGCGTTGCTCCACCTGCGGAACCGTGAACTGATCCGTGAACCCCTCAATACGGCGGGAACCTTCGTAAGCGAAGAAGAAGAACGCCTTATTCCGCCCATCGAAAAACTTGGGGATAAAGACCGGCC
>JADYZL010000031.1 GCA_020853155.1 Bryobacterales bacterium | reverse complement strand
GAGCGCGGGCTGCTGGGGATCGCGGTGGACCCCGGTTTCCAGAGTAACCGGCGCATTTACGTTTACTATACGCATCCGGGGAATGGATCTTGCGGCGGCGCCTCCCTGGCGGGGCCGTGGAATCGCGTCTCACGCTTCACGTTCACGAGCAACGCGACGATTGACCCGGCATCGGAACTGGTGCTGCTGGATGGGATCTGGTCCTACGGCGGCAACCACAATGCGGGGGACCTGGCAATCGGTGGCGATGGCATGCTTTACGTGAGCACGGGGGATGGCGGCACGGACTACGGAGGCAGCGGGAGCGGCGGAGCCAACGACGCGGCGCGGGAGAGGCATCATCTGCTCGGCAAGATCCTGCGCATCGGCCTCGACGGCAGCCTGCCGGGCGGCAACCCGTTTACGGGGCCGGGGACAGGCCGTTGCAATACGGGTCCGCTGGCGCAGGGGCAGATCTGCCAGGAAATCTTCGCATGGGGCTTGCGCAACCCGTTCCGGATCGCCTTCAACCCGAATAGCGGCAACTCCGAGTTCTTTATTAACGACGTAGGCCAGAACAACTGGGAAGAGATCGATGTGGGGCAAGTGGGCGCCGATTACGGCTGGAACGTCCGCGAAGGTTTTTGCGCCAATGGCTCGACGAGCGCGTGCCCGCCATCGAACCCGACCCCGCCGGGGATGACAGAGCCGCTCTTCGCCTATTGGCACGGCGCCGCGATCCCGGGCACCCAGACCAGTGGGTGCGACTCGATCACCGGGGGCGCGTTCGTGCCGAATGGCGCCTGGCCGGCGGAGTATGACGACAGCTATCTGTTCGCGGACTATGTGTGCGGGGCCATTTTCGTGCTGCGACGCAACGGCAGCGCGGTGACGGTGGCGGATTTCGCGCGGAACCTGGGCAACAGCAGCGCGGTGCATCTGCGCTTCGGGCCTTACGCGGGCGGGCAAGCGCTCTACTACACGACCTATGCGAGCGGCGGGCAGGTTCGGCGGATCTCGCCGGCCACGGCGGTGAACCACCCCCCCACGGCCGTGATTTCCGCGATGCCCATGAGCGGGCCCGCACCGTTGGCGGTGACCTTTAGCGCTGCCGGCAGCGGCGACCCTAACGCCGGGGATACGCTCACATACTTCTGGAATTTTGGTGACGGCAGCGCCGCGCAGAGCACCACGAGCACCACCATCCAGCACACCTACGCGGTGAGCGGGATCTATACGGCCACGCTGCGCGCGCGGGATTCGAAGGGCGCCGAATCCGCGACGGTGAGCTTGCAGATTACCGCGGGAAACCAAGCCCCGGTGGTATCGATGATCGCACCGGCCGTGGGGTTCACGTATGCCGTAGGGAGCACCGTCACGCTTACCGGTTCCGCGATTGACCCGGAACAGGGAGCATTGCCGGAGGGGGCACTGGTATGGCACGTGATTCTGCATCACGGGGGACATACGCATCCGTTTCTGGGGCCGCTTACCGGCAACAACCTGACCTTTAGCGCGCCGGCGCCGGAGGATCTGCTGGCGGCGAGCAACAGCTTTCTGGAGATAGTGCTCGAAGCCATGGATGCGCAGGGGGTAAGCACGCGGATCAGCCGGAACATCGAGCCGCGCAAGGTGAATGTGACCTTCCATACCGAACCGCCGGGATTGCAGGTGCTGGTGAATAACGAAGGCATCGGCGGGGGCAATACGGTAGTGTCCTGGGAGGGGTTCGTACTGAGTGTAAGCGCGCCTTCGCAGACCGTAGGCAGCACGAGCTATGCCTTCTTCGAGTGGCTGGATGGCGGCCCGCAGAACCGGGTGATCGTCACGCCGCCGGCCGCGGCCGCCTACACGGCCCGTTTCCGCGACGCGGGAGCGGGCGAGGGACTCACGACCGTGAACGCCGCCAGCTTTCTAGCGGGGCCCATCGCTCGCGGGTCTATTGCCAGCGGCTTCGGCAACGGGTTCGCGGCCCTGCCGGAGAACGCCGCCACGCTGCCGCTGCCCGTACAGATGCAAGGGATCTCCGTACGGCTGGTGGATGCCGCCAGCGTGACGCATACGCTGCCGTTGTTCTTCGTGTCTCCGGCGCAGATCAATTTCTTTGTGCCCGACATCGTGAGCCCAGGCGCGGCCCGGCTAGAGGTGCTGCGGGGCGCGGCCGCGATTGCCGCCCAGAACGTGACGGTGGCCCACAGCAGCCCCGCCATCTTCACGGCGAACCAGAACGGGCGCGGGGTTCCCGCGGCGGAAGTGCTGCGGGTGGCTGCCGATGGAACGCGGACGGCTTCGCCCGCTTTCGTATGCAAAGGGGCGCCCGCCGTATGCACACCGGCCGCGGTGAACCTGGGGAACCCCGGCGATACCAACTATCTGGTGCTCTACGCAACCGGCACACGCAACCGTGCCGCAAACCAACCGCTTCGCGTGCTGATCCAAGGCCTAGAGGCTGTGGTCGATTATGCAGGGGCACAGCCGGAGTTCGTGGGACTTGACCAGGTGAACGTGAAGATTCCGTACAGCTTGAAGGGGATGGGGAACGCCACATTGCAATTGATGGTGGGCGGGGTGGCGGCCAACCCGGTGGAGCTGCGGATCGAGTAAGATGCTCCGGGGGTGTTTGCGCACATGACACCGTTGGACGCAGTGCGGTGGTGTGTGGCGGGTGAGTGGGTCTTGACTGCAACAGGAAAGCGGAAACGGGAAAGCAGTCTGGCGGGGGCTTCAACTGCTATTCTGATTGTTTCACGGAGATTGAGTTCAAGACACGCATGAGTACGCAAAGCACAGCCGGGGCGGCGGGCCTGGAGGGGGTGGTTGCCGCCGACAGCGAGATCTGTTTCATCGACGGCGGCAAGGGGATTCTCAGCTATCGCGGGTATAACATCCATGTGCTGGCCGAGTGCGCTTCCTTCGAGGAAACGGTCTTCCTGCTTTGGCATGGCTATCTTCCCACGCGGAAGGATCTGAGCGCGTTTCAGGCATCGCTTGTGGAGCAGCGGAGGCTGCCGCGAGGGGTGCGGGAGTATCTGGCGAGCGTGCCGCTGGCTCCGCCGATGGATGTGATGCGGACCGCGGTTTCCATGCTGGCGCAGTACGATCCGGAGGCGGCCGCGATGAGCCCGGAAGCGAACGGGCGGAAAGCATTCCGGTTGATGGCGAAAACCGCCGCCATCGTGGCGGATTTCGAGCGGCTGCGGGCGGGAGGAAGCGCGGTGGAAGCGCGCGCGGATCTTGGCTTCGCGGCCAATTTCCTCTATACGCTCACGGGTAAGGAGCCGCTGCCGGAAGCGGTGCGGGCGCTCGATGTGGCGCTGATTCTGCACGCCGACCATGAGTTCAACGCTTCGACGTTCGCAGCGCGGGTATGCGCGGCTACGTTGAGCGACCTCTACGCGGCGGCGACGGCCGGGCTGGCTACGCTGAAAGGGCCGCTGCATGGGGGCGCGAATGAGCAGGTGATTCGGCTCTTGCTGAAACTGAAATCGCCCGAAGAGGGAGAGGCGTATGTGAAAGACGCCTTTGCCCGTAAGGACAAGATGCCGGGCTTCGGGCATCGCGTGTATCGCACGGAAGATCCGCGGGCCACTCATTTGCGGGCATTGGCGGAAAAGCTGACGCGCGCTTCCGGGCATGAGGCGCTGTTCGCGATTTCGACACGGATCGAGAGTACGGTAAAAGGGTTGAAGCCGATCTACCCGAACGTCGATTTTTATTCCGCCACCGCCTACTACGCAATGGGGATTCCGGTGGATATCTATACGCCGATCTTCGGCATCAGCCGGATGTCCGGCTACATCGCGCACGTCATGGAACAATACGCCAACCACCGGCTGATCCGGCCGCGTGCGGAATACAAGGGCAACGCCGACGGGCGGGCCTGGGTTCCTCTCGAAGCGAGATAGGAGTGGAAGGCGGGAGGGCCGATTACTTCAGGCCCATCTTGCGGTCCGCTTCTGCTACGCCCGCTTCGGCTTCCTTTCGGCGGCGGAGAGTGTCTTCGGTCTGCGGCTTCCAGTTGCGCCATCGAACGGCGTTAGTCATGTAGATCTGCCGTGCCCAGACGGTGTGGCCGTTCGAAAGCAGGACGGCTGCGTATAGCTGATCAAAGTCCGAGACAGCTTCAAATGCGGCCTGCGGCGGCCTACGGGCGTCGAGCAGTTCCTTTGCGAGCGGCTGCGCCTGTTTGAGGGCGGAGGCGGCGAGCGCTTTCTCTCCCTTGCGCCAGTGCTCGGCGGCTTCCGCGTTCCAGTTACGGAGTTGATCGAGCGTCTCGCGATAGGAGGCGTTCTCCATGGGGTCCGCCGGCGGAACGAGGACGGGGGTGTCGCGAGGGGTACAGGAGCAGAGCGCGAGAAGCAGCAGGGCGGCAATCGCGAAAACAGGAAGCGTTCGACCGTCAACCGGCATTGGGAATGGCATGGGCGAGACCGGGTGCGTTCGATGCATGGCAAGCAGTATCCCATAGTTCCTATTGCCCTGCCCCACTCACGGGAGAGAGAATCGAAGGCATGCCTGCGTCTACCTCCCGATCGCTCTCCCGCCGTGGCATTCTGGGCGCCGCCGCTTGGCCGGTTTTCGCGCAAGAAGGAGCGGCGCCGGTAAGCGCGTGGCCACGGTTTGGCCGCAAGATCCGCGTGGGGATGGTGGGGCTGGAGGGCCACCCCGGGGAAGTGTACGGCGTGGTGGAGAAGCACCCGGACCTGGAACTCACGGCCATCGCAAAAGACGAGATGCCGGTGGCCGGCCTCACGCGCCGGGAGGCCTTTCGCAGCACGCGCGTCTATGACAATTTCGAAACCATGTTCGAACGGGAACAGTTCGACGTGGTGGGCGTGTGCAACACGAACGGGCACCGCGCACAGGCGATCGTGGCGGCGGCGGGGCGCGGCTGGCATGTGGCGGCGGAGAAGCCGGTGGCGCTTAATAGCGAGGAGCTTCGCGCGGTGCGGAACGCCATCGCGAAGACCGGAGTGGGCTTCACGTCATTGCTTCCGATGCGCTACGAATCGCAGCTTTATACCATGGCGCAACTGGTGCATGCGGGCACGATCGGCGATGTGCTGCTAATGAACGCGCAGAAATCCTACAAGCTGGGCAGCCGGGCGGATTGGTATAACAATCCCGCGCTGTTTGGCAGCACGATGCAGTGGATTGGCGTCCACATGATGGATCTCATGCACTGGGTGAGCGGCCAGCCGTTCCGCACCGCTTATTCCTACGAGAAGAGCGTGGAACAACCGGCCGGAAGCACCATGCAGAATGTGGCGGGGGCGGTGTTTCAGTTGAAGAATAACGGCGTCGCGACGCTCAACATGGACTATCTGCGGCCGAACGCGGCAGCTACGCATGGAGACGACCGGCTGCGGGTGGCCGGAACGAAGGGGATTCTGGAATACCGGTTGCGGGATGGGCTGCTTTCACTCGACTCCACACACACCGATCTCAGGAAGCCTGAGTTGCAATCGCCGCCGTTTCCGCTGTTTCTCGAATTCCTGCTGCACGTTTACCAGCAACGGCCAATGCTGATCCAGCCGGAAGAGATTTACCACGTGGTAGAAGCGTTGAATGCGGCCCGAACGTCAAGCGAAACGGGCTGCGCGGTGGCGGTTTCGACGGTTGAAGGCGCTTGAGACAATCAAGTTGAGCAATGTTTTATAAATTTCAATAGGATACACAGGTATGAAAAGGAGCTGCCGTCTCAGGGGCGCAGGCGTATTTGACGAAATGAGCGGGAGCCGCGTTTTGAGACCTGGCTCCTAAGTGATTGCAGGCAGGCTCCTTACGCTTGAGTGATCGTTCGCGGAATTGGCGTTGCAGGCGATGCGAGATCACGAAGCGAAGCACCCCGCCGGCAACGGTACTCTAATTTCAGAAACATCTGTAAATCAGGTACAGGCATGAGTGGGTTTTGCTAGGATTCCCTTAGAAGGGAACCGAGGCCGCTCGTTCCTTGGGGTGATCGCCGCTCGCCCAGTTCGTAGCCCGGGTACATACGAGGCTGCACCACATTTCCATCTCCCGCCTGCGAGATCCATTGACTGCGTGTGAGGCCGGGCGCTTCTCCGGATACCTCTACCCTGGTGCACGCCCGAGTACCCGAAGGTGCGTTTCGGTTGCCGGGAAATCCGCTGTTTGCCGCAGAATGCGGACGGAAATCGCGCGTTTCACGGCCCCGCGCCGCAAAGGTTGTTTCGACGGGGAGTGCCTTTCCATGCTGAGATTCCGTAGTGCGTCCTCTGTATCTTCCGAGAGCGCGGGGGATGACCGACCAGACAGGACCGGACGGCGGCCAATCGCGCCATTGACCGAAGATCCTGAGGCTGACCCATTCACGCGGCCGGAATTCGCGCTTCCCCAGCCCGAGGTGGTTCGCCACCTTGTGGAATGCATTGAACGCGGCGATTCCACGGCAAAGTATCGCCTCTACGAGATCTTCAACCGGGGCATCCGCTTCCAGCTTGTGCGCCATCTCGGCATGGCCGATGTCGACGATAAGGTACACGATACGTTCCTGATCGTCCTGCAAGCGATCGTTCGCAAAGATCTTCGGGATCCAGACCGGCTGCTTGCGTATATTCGCACCATCGTGAAGCGGCAAATCGCTTCCTATATCGAGCGGGCGATGACAAACCGGAAGAGCCGCCCGGAAGGGGAGGGGCTGGACCTCCAGGACCCGTGTTTCAATCCGGAAGAGTCTCTGATCAACCACGAACGCACGCGCATCATGCGCTTGGCGTTAAGCGAATTGAGCGCCCGCGACCGGGAGATTCTCATCCGCTTCTATCTTGAGGAAATGCCGATGGAAGAGATCTGCCGGGAAATGGGGCTAACGGTGAACCAGTTCCGGCTGCTCAAATCGCGAGCGAAGACGCGATTCAGCGAGATCGGACGGCGGCAATTGAAACCAAAAGTACTTGCGCGCTACCAGACAGCCGCCGCACAATAGCGAGAAGCGCGAGGTTTGATTCAAACTGAACCACGGGGGCGGCGGTGTACCGGCCACCCGCGGAACGGGCGGGAAGAAATCGCCCGGAAATAGGCGGCTCTGCCGCGTGTCTCCAAATTTCCAGCCACTTTTCCAGGCTGGGAAGCATCTCCATCCTTTGTGGCTGAGCAGGATTTTTCGGCCATCCGGTAACGTTTTGAAACACCCGATTGTTTTCGGGAGAGTTTCAGCCCTGATCTTGACTATATAGACGGGAACCGAGTTGCGTGCCGTTGTTCGACCAACTCGCAGAAAGGAAGGCGCGGATGGCGGGAAATCCGTGGGAGGCGCACGCCGGCGAAGACGAACTGGAACAATACGCCATGGGTGTGCTGGACGAAACGGCGGCTGGCTCGCTTGAGGAACATCTGCTGCTTTGCACCGGCTGCCAGAAACGTCTAGCCGAGCTGGATGAATTCCTAAAGGCGATCAGAAACCCCGCGACGGGACCGATTCCAGTACCGGGGAAAGGCACTCCACAAAAGAGCGCTCCGCCCGGGAGCGCGTGGGCTAAAAGACACGCCGAGTAAGCCGGTCAATGCGGAACTTCGCGGTATCCGCGATGGACATCACCGCCATCACCCCGGCCTGAACGGGATCCGTGACGACGAGATCCGCCGCCTCCGGCACGCTCCCCGCCATGTTGAGGCTAATGACGATCAAGCCTTTTTCGCGAACCTCGCGGACGGCGTGCTCAATCTCCCCTCCCATTAAGGCCCCGGCCAGAACGAGGACTTTCGCACGGGGGAGGCGCGGGACGGCGCGAACGGCGTCGGCCAGCGGGGCCTCACCCACGAGGGGCATGGTATCCACGGAAATGTGCTCTCCCCGGATATTGTGGCGATCCGCCTCAGAGATGGCGCCGATGGCCACCTGGCCTACCTGGGCTCCGCCGCCCATGATGATGATGCGCTTGCCGTAAATTTGCAGGAGCGTTTTCACCGATTCGAGCGATTGGACCACGGGCAGAGCCTCGATCTCCGCTCGTAGCGCTTCGATATCGCCCGGCAGCTCCACTTCCAAGTAAGTGAGTTCGATCTCCGGCTGGCGGTCCACGATCTCCACGAGCGTGATGTTGCCCTCATGCCGGGCGATCACCCCGGTAACCTGATGAAGCGCCCCGATTTCGGAGCGAATCTGGATGGTGAAACCCGTCTTGTTCGACATACGAATTGCAGCGCAACGGCGCGATCGCCGATGCGGCCACTAGCCCCATTTTCGCGCAAACGGCGCGAATGCGAGATCTACCAGCCGTTCCCTTTCGTGGAGGTTTGCACGCGGCACACGTACATGTCCGAAGTGATGTAGAGCACGCTGCCGTCGCCGCCCCAGGCGATGTTGGAGGTTCGCTCACCGGTTTCGATACGCCCGAGCAATTTGCCCTCCGGGGTAAGCACGTAGACGCCTCCCGGCCCAGTGGCCCAGAGGTTGCCATCGCGATCAAGCTTGAAGCCATCGGGCGCGCCGGGGAGCTTCCCCATGGACGCAGTCGCGTCGTAGAGCAACTTCCCTTCCCCGGTCGTGCCGTCGTCCCGGACGGGATAGGCCATCCACACGGCATGCGCGTCATCGGAATTCGAGACGTAGAGCGTCTTCTCATCGGGCGAAAAGGCAAGACCGTTGGGACGGCTGAGCTCCTTGCTGAGCAGCGTCAACTCTCCATTGGGCGCCAAGCGGAAGACGCCGCAGAAATCGAGTTCGCGCGTGGGGTCGTCCTGCCGCTTGGGCAGACCGTAAATGGGATCGCTGAAATAGAGGGAGCCGTCGGACTTGTACACGAGATCGTTCGGGCTATTCAGCCGCTTGCCCTGGTAATTATCCGCGAGCGTGCGCTTGCCGCCGCCCGGCTCGAGACGCGCGATGCGGCGATCCCCGTGCTCGCACAGCACCAGGCGACCCTGTGCGTCGAGCGTGAGCCCGTTCGAGCCCGGCTCCGCACCATAATCGGCGACGCCCGTGTAACCGGAAGGCTTCATCCACAGGCTGACGCCTTCCTTCTCTTTCCACTTATAGATGGAGTTGCGGGGGATATCGGAAAACAGCAGGTAGCCGCCGTCATCCTTGATCCAGACCGGCCCCTCCGTCCAATCGAAGCCGGAGGCCACGACTTCAATTCGCGCCTCCTTGGGGAGCAGCCCATCGAGCGCCGGATCCAGCCGGTGGACCTTGCCGATGGTGAGCAAATTCACGGTGTCTTGCGAGGGTGTGGTATGTACGACGGCAAGCATGGCGACTCCCAGCATAACGAAAACCATCGCCCTACTCATTCAGCCCCCTCCCGGCCCGCGCGCATAGGCCGATCACTCTCTCTAACGCATCACTTTACCAGGATCTGGAACCGCTCCATCGCACCCTGCTTCGCGCCAGGATCGCGGGAGTTCCCCGTGCGGCTTTGGAGGTGTGGGGAGGGCTGTGCCCGCTGAAGAAACGGGGTGCTCCAGGCCGCCGGGAGAGACGGCCTGGAGATGTTGAAGGGAACGGACGATTCTAGACTTCCACCTGGGGGCGGCCGGGTTGGGGCCAATCGAGGTGGAAGAACTTGCCGCGGGGTTGATCGACGCGCTCATAGGTGTGCGCGCCGAAGTAATCGCGCTGACCTTGGAGGAGATTCGCGGGGAGGCGTTCGGAGCGGTAGCTATCGTAGTATGCCAACGCTGAATAGAAGGTGGGTGCGGGAATGCCGTTCTCCGCGGCGGCGGCCACCACCTTGCGCCAATTCGTCTGGGTGCGGTCAATCTCGCTCTTGAAATAGGCATCGAGCAGCAGATTCTGCAGGCGGCCGTCACGCAGGTAGGCTTCCGTGATCTTCTGCAGGAAGCGCGCGCGAATGATGCAGCCGCCGCGCCAGATGCGGGAGATTTCGGCGAAATTGAGCGTCCAGTTGTATTCGGACTCGGCCGCCCGCATCAATTGAAAACCTTGGGCGTAACTGCAAATCTTCGAGCAATAGAGCGCGTCATGGATGGCGGCGATGAAGGCATCGCGATCACCGTTGAATTTCGGCGCCGGGCCGGTAAGGATTTTCGACGCGGCCACGCGTTCTTCCTTGACGGCGCTGATGAAGCGGGCGAATACCGCTTCGGCCACAGTGGGAGCGGGAACGCCCATGTCGAGCGCGCTCACGGACGTCCATTTGCCGGTGCCCTTCTGCCCCGCGGTATCGAGGACGACATCGACGAAGGGACGGCCCGTGGCGGCATCCACCTGCTGCAAAATGTCGGCGGTGATTTCGATGAGGAAACTATCGAGGACGCCCGCGTTCCATTTAGCGAAGATCTTGCCTGCTTCCGGAGCGGATAGGCCGAGCAGGTTGGTGAGGAGAGAGTAAGCTTCGCAGATCATCTGCATGTCGCCATACTCGATGCCGTTGTGGACCATCTTGACGTAGTGGCCCGCGCCGTTGGCGCCGATGTAGGCGGTGCAGGCGACACCGCCCGTGACGGGTTTGCCGGGCTTGGCGCCGGTGAGCGGCTTCCCGGTTTCCGCATCCACTTTAGCGGCGATAGCGGTCCAGATCGGCTCAATCTCTTCAAAGGCGCTGAGCTGGCCGCCGGGCATGAGGGAAGGCCCGAAACGCGCGCCCTCTTCTCCGCCCGAAACACCGGAGCCGACGAAACGGATTCCCTTTGCCGCTAGGTCGCGCTCCCGGCGGATGGTATCGAGCCAATGCGCGTTGCCACCATCGACGATGATGTCGCCCTCTTCGAGCAGCGGGACGAGGGAATCGATGACCGCATCCGTGGCCTTGCCCGCCTTCACGAGCAGGATGATCTTGCGCGGCTTTGCAATCGATTGCACGAAATCCGCGAGCTCGGCCTGCCCGGCGAGGCCGCCCGGCGTATCGGGATTCTCCGCCACGAACTTTTCCATGGTGGCGGTGGTGCGGTTGTAAACGGACACTTGAAATCCGTGATCCGCCATGTTCAGGGCGAGGTTCTGGCCCATCACGGCAAGGCCAACAAGGCCGACGTCGGAGTGTGTTTTGCTCATCGTGTTCTCTACTTCCTGAAAAACTTGTTTCGATCCGCGGCGCTCGCGGACAAAGGGCGCCCGCTACAATTCCAGCGGCAACCAGCGGCCTTCGCGGTTGCTCCGGCGAGCCAATTCGAGCACTTTCATCAAGGTCACAATCTCTTCCGGCTTCACGAGCAGCGCGGCTTCGCCACGGATGGCCGCCGCGATATTCCGGTAATAGGCGGCGTAATCTCCCGGCAAGGTCTCCACCTTGCCCTTGAAAACAACGCTGTTCACACTCGTGTGCAGCAAACCCCAATTGGCCTCGTCGTCGACGCCGAGCTTGGGATTCCAACGAGGGGGATCCGCCGCGAGCAGCCGGGCTTCCTGCGGATCCATTCCATATTTGACGAACGCCCCGAGATCTCCGAAGACCTGAAAGCGAGGCGGCTTCTCGCGGACAAGGGTTCCGCATTTGAGGGTTGCCTTCATGGCGCCGTAATCAAGGATCACTTCGAAATGGTCGTCGATGCGGCTGCCGAGGCGCTGGCTGCGAAGGTCCGCGAAGACGCGCTGCGGGAGGCCGAAGAGGGCCAAAGCCTGGTCAATCAGATGGGAGCCGAGGTCAAAGAGCATCCCCGTGCCGGGGCCGGGCTCTTCTTTCCAGGAACCCTCTTTCAGCTTGAGCTTGT
>JADYZL010000030.1 GCA_020853155.1 Bryobacterales bacterium | reverse complement strand
GCCATCCAGCGCGACGAATCCCTCCCCGCCGCCCTCCGCTACCGCGCCTCGAAATCCATCCTCTCGCGCAAGGGCAAAACCGACTGGCTCCCCGAGCCCCTGCCCGCCGCCACCGCCCCGCTCACCCCCTGGGAAAGTGAAGAAGACCAACAGCCCGGCGAGCACCCGCAAGCCGGACCCGCTCACGCCCCGCATCCGCACAGCACCAACCACGAGGAATCGATCCCGAACCCCAGGCCCGCCGGCCCGGTCATCGTGAACGCCACCGCCTCGCGCACAACTACGCCCGCCCCAACCGAATCCGCATCCGCCCCGCAAGCCAATACCATGCCCCAAAGCAAGATCGCCCTGGCCTCCGCCGAGCGCATCCCCTCCGATTCCCTGGCCCCAACGTACGGATCAAATCCGGAAAATCCGTACCCGTCCCGTGAATCCATCTGGCCCAGGCCCTGTTCCGGCGGCAGACTGGGTGCATGAGCAGCGAAGGTAGGCGGGAGGCGGCGTCGCGGGCGCGGCGGTTGTATTGGCGTGAGTTGATGGCGGAGGTGGCGGCGAGCGGGCTGAGCCAGCGGGCTTTCTGCAAGCAGCGGGGCATCGCCGAGCCGCTGTTTTATCACTGGCGGCGGGTGCTGGCCGAAGAAGATAAGCGGTTGGCCGGGCAGTCGTCCAGGCTCGCTGCGCGGGCTTCGGTGGAAGGCCAAGGCAAGGTCCGCTTTGCGCTGGTGGCGCCGTATCGGCCTCGTTCGACGCAAGCCCGTTCTGCTCACTCCGACGAGGCGGGCGACGATGCCGGACAGGCCAGAGACGCAAGCGGCGAGGCGGGGTGCCCGGAGGTGGGCGGGATCGAACTGCTGCTGAATCGCGGGTGGCGATTGCGCATTGGCCGCGGCTCCGAGGAAACCACGCTGCGCACCGTGCTGGCGGCTCTCGCGGCGATGAGTCCTGCGCGATGATCAGCCTGCCGGCCGCCGTCAGAGTGTATCTCTACACGCTGCCCTGCGACATGCGCAAGAGCTTCGACTCGCTGAGCGCGCTGGCGCGTGAGGTGGTGGGAGTGGATCCGCTTTCCGGGCACCTGTTCGTCTACGCCAGCAAGCGCGCTGACCGCGTGAAGATTCTCTACTGGGATCGCGACGGCTGGGCGCTCTGGGCGAAGCGGCTCGAGGCGGGAACCTATGCCTTTCCCTTCGCCGCGACGGGGCGCAAGGAGATCGCCGCCTGGGAGTTGCAGGCGTTGCTCGAAGGCATCGATTTGGGCAAGTCCCGGCGCCGCAAGCGCTTCGCCGTTTCACCCTCTCAGCACCCCTGAAGGCCAACGATAAACATGCACCGAAGGTCCGTATTTATTGGGCTTCGAGCGCATTTTGCGCTTCGTTTTCGCCACAACAAACCGTATACTTTGTGTAGTGGCGATGGACTTCGACAGCTTGCCCGATAACCCCGATCTGCTGCGGCAGATGGTGATCGATCTCGCTACTCAGCTGGAGGTCCACGAGCGGCGCTATCAGCGCGTGCAGCATATCCTCGAACAACTGCTGGTGTGGCGTTTCGGGCAGAAGCGCGAGAAGATCGACGAGCGCCAGTTGTTCCTCTTCGCGTTGCAGTTGGAAGCCACCGGCGGCGACGTGAAGGAACTCGTCACGGAGTTGGAACAGGACGCCGCGGACGAAGAAGCGCAAGCAGCCAAGGACGCCGAAAGCACCAACAAGAGCGGCGACGATAGCGACAACAATTCGCCCTTCGCGGGCGGTGGCAGCGGCCATGCGCAAGAGCCATCCAAACCCAAGCGCAAAGGGCACGGGCGCCGCCGTCTGCCGCGTGCCTTGCTGCGCGAACGCATCCTCTATGAGTTGAGCGAGGCCGAGCGTGCGTGCCCGGATTGCACCAAGACGATGGAGCGCATCGGCGAGGACACGAGCGAACGGCTGGAGTATGTGCCCGCCACGCTGAAGATTATCGAAGATGTGCGCACCAAGTACGCCTGCCGCTGCTGCAGCCACTTGAAGACCGCGCCCAAGCCCGCGCAACCGATCGCCAAGGGCCTGGCCGGCGCAAGCTTGCTGGCGCAGGTGGCGGTGGCGAAGTTCTCCGATCATTTGCCCTTGCACCGCCAGGAAACGATCTTTCGCCGCCACGGCGTGGATCTCTCGTGCAAGACCATGTGCGGCTGGATGCGGCAAACCGCGGATCTGCTCGACCCGCTCTACGAACGGCTGAAGGCGCGCGTGTTCCGCTCCAAGACCGTGCACACCGACGACACGCCGGTGGCGGTGCTCGATCGCACTCTGCCGCGCACCCGCAAGGGCCGCATCTGGACCTACGTTGGAGAAGACGCCACTATCTACGACTACACCGCCAGCCGTGCCCGCGAAGGCCCCGAGCGATTTCTGAAAGACTATCGCGGGTACCTGCAAGCCGACGCCTATGGCGGCTACGACGCGTTTTTCAAGCAACCGGAGCGCGGCCTGGTGGAGCTGGGCTGCTGGGCGCACGCGCGCCGCAAATTCTATGAAGCACGCTCGAGCAGCCTGACGCAGATGACGGCGGCGCTGGCCTACATCGGCCTGCTCTATCGCGTGGAGCGCAAGGGGCGCGGGCTGAGCGCGGAGGAGCGCCTGGCGTTGCGCCAGCGCTACGCCAAGCCCGTGCTGGCCGAGTTCGAGGAATATCTGCTGCGCGCGCGGCACCACGTGCTGCCCAAAAGCACCGAAGCGCAGGCGATCGCCTACACGCTGAACAATTGGACAGCGCTCAGCCGCTATGCCGATGACGGCGCGCTATCGATCGATAACAACGCCGCCGAGCGCAGCCTGCGCGGCGTGGCCGTGGGCCGCCGCAACTGGACCTTCTTCGGCAGCGACACCGGCGGCAAGACGGCAGCCGTCCTGAAGAGCTTCATCGCCACCTGCCAGCAAGCCAAGCTCGACCCCTGGATCTACCTCGTCGATGTGCTCAAACGCATCGGCGATCACCCCATGAACGCCCTGGACGAGTTGTTGCCCAACAACTGGAAACCCGACGAAGCCTGAACCCCGCAGCAAACCCAGCTCCCCGCCGGGCCGCCGGTGACCTGGATTCACGGGACGGGTACGAAAATCCGGACAAAACTCCCCGCCCCCAATCCACCGCTAACATCATGGAGAATCAGCAAGATCCACCGACGCAGCCTGCCTCCAGCCGCCCTGCGGAATTTTGCAACAATCCGGAAACCCTCCACCCCGTGCCATCTGCCGGCACCGCCCCGGCCGCGACAGCCCCATCGCCCGCATCAACCACAGCCCCACCCCGCGCCATCACCCTAAGCCAAACCTGGCTCAGCGCCCATTTCCTTGATCAACACGAAAGTCCCAAACGCTTCGAAGCCCTCTTGAACAACCACATCCGCGCCTACCAGCCCGCCACCCCTGCCGAAGAACTCCTCGTCTTCCGCATCACCCAAAAATCCTGGCTCCTCCGCCGCCTGGAAACCTGGGAGCGCGTCATCGCCGATTCCCAAGTCGCCCGCATCCGCCAGAAACACCCCAACACCGCCG
>JADYZL010000029.1 GCA_020853155.1 Bryobacterales bacterium | reverse complement strand
TCTCCCTTGTGGGAGATTCCCTCACAGACCTTGCGCTGAACCCCCTCGACCCCTTGGATCTTCTGGTTGCCGGGGATCTGGGCATCTGGCGCAGCCGCGACGGCGGGCTTACCTGGTTCCATGCGGGGGAAGGGCTTCCCACGTTTTCCGCCACGAAGATCTTGCGCTTCCCCGAAGGCACCCGCGGGTTTGAAGTGGAGCTACGGGATGGCCGCGCGCTCGAATGGGTGCCTGGCTCCGTCTATGGTTGGAAGTTGCTCGATCCGGCATCTCCGGCGATCGAGGCGCGGATTCCGGCAGCAGTCCGCCGGCTTGGAATGCGCGTTTCCGCATGGGATTCCGCGGGCGCGCAGATTTACGTCGGGCGCACCGATGGTGTGCTCCTTTCCTCCACCGATCGCGGCGCGACGTGGAGTGCGTACGCTCAGCCGGATCTGAAGAGGATCCGGGCGCTTTCCGTGAATCCGAGGGACGAACGGATGGCCATCGCCGTGGCGGAATCGGATTCCGGCGAAACGCTCTTGCTGCGCACGCTCAACGGCGGCGCTTTTTGGGACAATTGGACGCCGCTCGGGCTGAACTCCCGTTCCTGGGACGTCGCGGCGGCCGCGTTCGCACAGGACGCCTTGTTCCTTGTGGATGGCTCCACCACATACCGCTTCCACGTGGACTTCCGCTCCATGAGCCGGCCTGCTTCCGGCTCGTCCTTCAGGCTGGATGGGCTCCCGGCCCGTGCAGTGGAATTGCGCGTGGACCCCTCGGGAACGATCCTATACGCATTGGCGGAGAATCGCGGCGTCTTTTCGGTGGAAGCGCCGGGGGTTGCCGCGCAGCCGCTCGTGCGCAATGCCGCGGACCTTAGCCGCGCCCCAGCCACGCCGGGGGCGTTGCTGAGCGTGTACGGGGAACCCTTCCGCCGGTTGCGGGCCAATGGCGCGGACGCAGCCTTGCTCGGGAAGCGCCCCGGCAGTGCGCAGGTGCAGCTTCCCTACGGCCTCGTTTCGGATCGGGTTGAACTGGCCTTCGAGGGAAACGACAACCAGACCCGGACGCTCGCCCTTCCACTACGCCCGGCGCAGCCTTCGATCTTTCTTCATCCCGATGGGAACCCGTTCGTACTGCATCCGGAGAACGGGTTATTCATGGATGAAAACAACCCGATTCCGCCCGGCAGCCGCTTTCAGGTGATGTTGGCCGGGTTGGGCGCGGTATCGCCGGATTGGCCCTCCGGAATGGCTGCGCCTCTCGAGAATCCCCCTGCCGTCGCCGCCCACGTCGAAGCCTTCGTGAACGGGCTCCGCATTCCGGTCATCAAGGCCACGCTCGCCCCCGGTTACGCCGGAATTTACCTGGTGGAACTGGAATTGCCGGGCGTGATGGATGAAGGGCTGGCGGAACTCCGGATCGCCGCCGGAGGGAATGCGAGCAATCCGGTGGGAATTCACATCGCCTACGAATGAGAGTTGTGCGATGCCGGGGAGCGGTTCACGAAACCGTCCACGTGCCCGTGCGTCCTAAATGTGGCATTACCGGACGCCGTTGCGCGGGAGCGCGCGGAGTCGTGAGACCATCAGTACCAGGTGAGGGAAACCGGCATGCACTTCCTGAGACGAACTGTTCTGGCGGCGGCCACGCTGGGCTTGGCCGGCAACGCATTGGTTGCCCAGGAGAGCCCTACCCCAAAACTGGCGCCCTATTTCCCCACGCCCATTAGCGTGGTGGAGAAGATGCTGACGCTTGCCAAGGTGAAGCCATCGGATACCGTTTATGACCTGGGCAGCGGCGACGGCCGCATCGTGCTGATGGCGGCGGAGAAGTTCGGCGCGAAGGCCGTGGGCGTGGAGTACGATATGCCGCTCGTGATCCAGAGCCGCATGGCGATCAAACGGAAGAAGCTGGAGAACAAGGCTTCCATCGTTCATGGAGACATGTTGCTGCAAGACTATTCCCCGGCATCGGTCGTCACCGTCTACCTGCTCCCCACGTCGAACGACCGCATGCGCCCCATCCTGGAGAAGCAACTGAAGCCGGGGACGCGCATCGTCTGCCACGATTTCGAGTTCTCCGGCTGGACGCCCGCGGAAACCGTGACCATCGAGGATGACGGCGAAGGCCGCAGCCACACCCTCTTTCTCTATATCCGGAAATAGCGCCATGGGCGCGCTGGCGTCCGTACCGCCTCGCGCCGTCGCCCCACGTGCGCGCAAGAACTGATATAAGCTTTGGGGTATGAAACCGGATCTTTCAACCTCTGCTCCTGAAGCATCTGCGCCTTCCCGAAGAGAGGTGCTCAGCGGCGCCGGAAAAGCCCTCGGCGTCACAGCCCTGGCCGGAGTGGCATTGCCCCACGTGCATGCAGCCAACAGCAATACCGTCCAGATTGCGCTGGTGGGCTGCGGCGGGCGCGGCACGGGCGCCGCGATCAACGCGCTTTCGGTTACCAACGGCCCCATGAAACTGGTGGCGATGGCGGACGTCGTTCCGGCGAAAATGAACTCCAGCTACGACAAGCTGAAGACCCAGTTCGCAGACCGGGTGGACGTTCCGCCCGAGCGGCGATTTCTGAGCTTCGACGCCTTCCGCAACGCAATGGATGCGCTCAAGCCCGGCGATGTGGTGATCCTGGGTACGCCGCCCGCCTTCCGCTGGCACCAGTTCCGCTACGCCATCGACAAGGGTCTCAATGTCTTCATGGAGAAGCCCATCACTGTCGATGGCCCCACCACAAAGCGCATGCTCGCTCTCGGCGAAGAAGCAACCCGGAAGAACCTCAAGGTAGGAGTGGGCCTGATGGTGCGCCATTGCCGCGCCCGCCAGGAACTGCACCGGCGCATCCAGGATGGGCAGATTGGCGAGATCGTGGCCATGCGCGCGTACCGGATGGGGCAAGGCGGCGGCACGTCCGGCCCCACGCCTGCCGGTGTGAGCGAACTCACGCACCAGATTCAGCACTTCCACGCATTCCTGTGGGCAAGCGGAGGCGTGTTCAGCGACTACTACATTCACCAGATCGACGAATGCAGTTGGATGAAGAACGCCTGGCCGGTGGAGGCGCACGCGATGGGTGGACGGCACTACCGCGGCGATTCGCTCGACCAGAACTTCGACACCTATTCCGTGCAATACGTATACCCGGATGGCACGCGCCTCTATTTCGACGGCCGCAACATGAAAGGCTGCCGCGATGAGTTCGCCACGTATGCCCACGGCACGAAGGGCTCGGCCGTGGTCTCCACGCTCAGCCACACGCCGGGGATGACGCGCATCTACAAGGGCTACAAGATCCCCTGGGTGGCCAACCGGCAGCAACTCCCGCTGCCCCCCGACCCGAACGTAACCTGGGCCTTCCCGCAACCGGAAACCAGCCCGTATCAGTTCGAATGGGACGATCTGATGGATGCCATCCGGAACGACAAGCCCTACAACGAAGTGAAGCGGGGCGCGGAGGCGAGCATGGTGGCCAGCATGGGCCGGATGGCGGCGCATACCGGGCGCATCGTCACTTTCGACGAGATGCTCAACTGCCCGCACGAGTTCGCGCCCAACGTGGATAAGCTCACCATGGATGGTCCCGCGCCGCTGCAATTAGGTTCCGATGGACGCTATCCGGTGCCGGAACCCGGCATCAAGACAGACCGCGAATACTAGGCGGCAATTCCAAGAAATCGCCAGAAAGTGAGAGGGCCACCGGCACGCGGTGGCCCTTTCGCCTTGTGGAATTTGCCGGAGACAATGGAGCCTCCTCCGGAACCCCTCGCCTACGCCGGCGCCCGCTTTCTGCTGAGCGGACGCGCCTTCTTTCCGGTGCTGAACGTCGCTTCGGCCATGGAGCCTTCGACCAGTTCCGTCTGCTCCTGGATGTGCCGCTTGTGAGATCCGGTGGCCGGGCTGGCGCTCGGCTTTCTTCCCATGTAGTAGACGTTCCGTCCACTTTCCGCGAGCAGTTCGTCCAACCGCTCCCGCATGAATCCCCAAGCACCCATGTTGCGAGGTTCTTCCTGCACCCACACCACTTCCGCAGTCAGCGGGTAGCGATGGATAAGATCGCGGATCTGCCGCTCGGGGTACGGATAGATCTGCTCCACGCGGACAATGGCGACGTTGTCGAGTCCCTGTTCCTTACGGTATGCAATCAGATCGTAATACACCTTGCCGCTGCACATCAGAATGCGGCGCACATTCTCGGCCGCGACCGGCTCCACCTCCCCGATCACTTCCCGGAAGGAACCGCCCGTGAACTCATCGAGTGTGGAAATCGCCTGCGGGTGCCGCAGCAGGCTCTTGGGGGTGAAGATAACAAGCGGCATCTCCATCGCCGCCCCTTGCTTGCCACCATACATCTGACGCCGCAACACGTGGAAGTACTGCGCGGGCGTGCTGCAATTCACCACCTGGATATTGTCTTCCGCGCAGAGGATCAGAAAGCGTTCAATGCGTGCGCTCGAGTGCTCCGGACCCTGCCCTTCGTAGCCGTGCGGCAGCAGCATCACAAGGCTGCTCGGCTGGCTCCATTTCTGCATGGAACAGGTAATGAACTGGTCGATCATGATCTGCGCCCCATTGAAGAAGTCGCCAAACTGCGCCTCCCAGAGCACCAGCGTAAGCGGGTCTCCGATGGTGTACCCGAATTCGTAACCGAGCACCGCATACTCGCTGAGCGAGCTATCCCAAACCTGGAAATTTGCCTGGTCTGGCGAAAGATGCTGGAGCGGCGTATACTCCTGGCTCGTCTCCGCATCGACCAGAACCAGATGGCGTTGGCTGAACGTGCCCCTCCCGGAATCCTGGCCGCTCAGGCGCACGGGCGTGCCTTCAAGCACCATCGTGCCGAAGGCGAGGGCTTCCGCGGTGGCCCAATCGATATGGAAATCGGCCTGGAAAATCTCCTCGCGCCGGAAGACAAACTTGCGCAGCTTCGGGTGCAGATGAAAGGTCTCGGGAAGCTGGGTCATCCCGCGCACCACGGCTTCGATAAGCTCGCGGCCAACGGACGTGCGCGGCGGGGCTTCCGTCTTCTCCTCGGGTGGCGCGGCCAGACTATCCGCGCTCAGGGAGATGCTGTTCTTCTGCTGCGCCGCCTGATAGGCATCCTCCAGATGCTGCACGTGCCGTTTATGGATTTGCGCCACCTGCTCCGGCGTCGTCATCCCGTCGCGCGTGAGGAGTTCCCCGTAGAGCGTGGCGACGCTCGGGTGCTCCTTGATCTTGCGGTAAAGCTCAGGCTGCGTGTAGCTCGGGTCGTCGCCTTCGTTGTGGCCGTGGCGGCGATAGCAGAACATATCAATGACGACGTCTTTCTTGAACGCCTGCCGGTACGCGAAGGCAATGTTGAGCACGCGCAGCGCCGCATCCGGGTCGTCGCCGTTCACATGGAAGATCGGCGCCTGCACCATGCGCGCTACGTCCGTGGAATACGGCGTGGAGCGCGCCTCCTCGGGGTTCGTGGTGAAGCCGATTTGGTTATTGATGATCAGGTGAATCGTGCCGCCCGTGGTATACCCCGGCAACTGGGAAAGATTCAGTGTTTCCGCCACCACGCCCTGCCCGGCGAAGGCGGCGTCACCATGGAGAAGCACCGGGATCACCCGCTCGCGATCGACATCCTTCAACCGCTCCTGCTTCGGGCGGACGATGCCCTCCACCACCGGGCTTACCGCTTCGAGGTGCGAGGGGTTCGGAGCGATCGAAACGACAATCTCCTTGCCGTCGGCGCCATACCGCGTGCCGGACGCGCCCAGGTGATACTTCACGTCCCCGGATCCCTGCATGGAAGTCGGGTCCGGATCCCCTTCAAACGCGCTGAAGATCTGGACGAGCGGTTTGCCGACGATGTTCGCAAGGGCGTTCAAGCGGCCGCGATGCGCCATGCCGATCACAATCTCATGCACGCCATCGGCCGCGGCCACGTCGAGAAGATGGCCGAGAATCGCGATCGCGGTTTCCGCGCCTTCCAGCGAGAACCGCTTCTGGCCCACGAAGCGGTTGTGCAGGAAGTGTTCGAACTCTTCGGCTTGAATCAGACGGTCCAGGGTCCATAGCCGCACGTTGCGCTCAAGCGGCGTATGCGCCGAATCCGGCTCCAGGCTCTGTTGCAGCCAGTCCTTCTGCTCCGGATGTTGGATGTTCATGTACTCGCAGCCGATGCGCCCGCAATAGGCGCGCGACAGCATCTCCAGAATCTCGCGGAGCGTCCGGAAGATCGGTTGCGTCTTGCCCTCGCGATGGCCCAGCGTTCCCGTGAGAAATTGCCGGTCGAGATCCCAGATCGTCAGCCCGTACGTGGAGGGCTCCAGCTCCGGATGATGCACCGGAGCATCGCCCAGCGGATCGAGATCGGCGATCAGATGGCCCCGCACGCGGTATGCGTTGATCAACTGTAAGACCGCGGCCTGCTTGACGATGTCCGATTCCCGCCCTCCGCCGCCTTGCAGCGACGAACCTGCCGATTGCCGGTCCCGCGCCCAGTGAACGGGGTTCGAAACGACGCCGAGATCGCGGAAGATGTGATCGTAAAACTCGTGGCCGCCCTGCAGAAACTCATGAATGATCCCCAGGAACATCCCGGATTCAGCGCCCTGGATGATTCGGTGATCGTAGGTGCAGGTCATCGTCATGACCTTGCTCAGTCCGAGTTGCGAGATCACTTCCGGCGAAGCACCCTGCCATTCGGGCGGATAGTCGATGGTGCCCGTGGCAATGATCGCGCCCTGATGCACCATCAGCCTGGGGATCGAACCGATCGTGCCCACCGTGCCTGGGTTGGTAAGAGAGATCGTGGTATTCGCGAAATCGTCCACCGTGAGCTTGCCGCTCCGGCTGCGCCGCACCATGTCGGAAAACGCGCTCAGATACTGCGCGAAATCCATTTCGCCCACGTTCTTGATGTTCGGCACCAGAAGGGAGCGTTTCCCGTCCTTCCCCTCCACATCCACGGCGATTCCGAAGTTGATCTGTTTGCGGAAGATCCGGTGAGGAACGCCATCCACCACGGTGTAAGCGTCGTTCAAGGAAGGCGTCTTCTTCAGGGCCTGGACGATCGCCCAGGCGATCAGGTGCGTGTAGGAGACTTTCGCCTTGCCGTACCGCACCTGGTGCTGATTCATGAAATAGCGGTTCTCGTCGATTACCTTCACCGGGACTGCGCGTTGGGACGTGGCCGTCGGAACGGTGAGGCTAAGGTCCATGTTCAAGGCGATCTTGCCGGCGACGCCGCGGATCGCCTCGACTTCTTCGCCGGCGGTGGGCTTGTACGTGGGCGCCTCGGACGGAGCGGGCGCTGCCGGCGCGCTGCTGGCGGCGTGGGTCGCGGGATGGCCGTTCGACTGGGTTGCCGGGCTGCTCGAAACGCGGGGCGCATGCGCTTCCGCACCGCCATTATGGGTCTCGCCATAGTGCGGATCGCGGAAGATCTTCGCCCAGGCGTCGTCCACGGAGGTCTGGCCGTTCACAAACTGGCTATACATTTCCTCTTCCAGCCAACTATTGAGGCTGGGGGACGCTTCCGGCTGTTTCGACATGGGTTCTTTTACCGTCCTGAATGGGGCAGTACCGATGCCTCTATACTACCGCCTTCCGTGCGGATCGGCCTCATGCAGGGAGGGTTTGTTTCGCCCGATGCGGATTCGGGTTAGCGGCGGCTGACACAAGGCGCGCGGACCAGCCCGGCGCAAGCGGCAATGCACCCCGGAAACGAAACGGCATCGCGAGTCTCCTACATATTAGGAGGGGGCTCGGTACCGATGCGATTCAATCTCCGCGGAGGGCTGCGACATCGATGGCTGCTAGCATTGCTGACGGCGTTGACCCTTGCCGGATGCGCGGCACGCCACCCCGGAGACCCCATCAAGCCGGGCTTCAATATGTACTCCAAGGAGCAGGACATCGAGCTTGGCAGGCAGGCTGCGGCGGAAGTTCGCAAGCAAGTCCAGGTGGTCCAGAACCCGGAACTTCAGAACTACATCGGCGCCATCGGCAAGAAGCTTGCGGCTCAACCGGAAGCGGGCGGCTATCCCTATTCCTTCACCCTGATCAACGAACCGTCGATCAACGCTTTCGCCCTGCCGGGAGGCCCGATTTTCGTCAATACCGGATTGATTGAAGCGGCAGACAATGAGGCGCAGGTGGCGGGTGTGCTGGCGCACGAAATCGCGCACGTCGCGCTGCGGCACGGCACCAACCAGGCCTCGAAAGCGAGCCTCATCCAGCTTCCGGCCGTGCTTGCCGGAATGGCGATCGGCCAGGATAGCGTGGTCGATCAAATCGCGCAGATCGGCCTGGGTTTTGGCGTCAATTCCGTGATCCTGAAGTATTCACGCGATGCCGAGAATCAGGCGGATGCGCTTGGCACGCGCATTCTCGCCGAGGCCGGATACAACCCGATCGAGATGGCGAACTTCTTCGAGAAGCTGCAAGAGGAAGGCGGCTCCCGGCCGCCGCAGTTTCTCTCCTCGCACCCGGACCCTGGCAACCGCGTGGCAAGAGTGCAGGCGGAGATCCAGGCGCTGCCCGCCTCCATTCCCAGGGATTTTCGTACCTCCGTAGGCAACTTCGCCCATGAGAAGCGCCTGGTGGCGCAATTGCCCAAGCCGCGCCCCCGGGAGCAAACGGCGGAGCGAGGGCATGCGCCCACGGAAGGCCCATCTGGGGCGATGCAGACGCTGCGCGCGCGCACCTTCGAGGTCGCCCGCCCCGCCGGGTGGCAGGCGTACGGAGATCAGTCTTCCAGCACCGTCACCGTCGCACCCAGCCAGGGTTTGGTGCAGACACGCACCGGCGCTTCGCTCGGCTACGGCGTGGTGATGAGCTACTACCAGCCGCGGGACGCGCGGAACTTGGGGCAAGCAACCGGGGAACTCGTGAATCAATTGGCTGGGCTCGACCGCTCCATCCAATCGCGCGGAAACCAGCGCCGGGTGACGGTGAACGGGAACCGGGGATTGATCACCACGCTCTATGGCCAGTCTCCCTATGGCGGTGCGGAACGGCTCATGCTCCTCACGGTACCCCGCCCGGAGGGCTTGTTTTACATGGTGTTCGTCGCTCCGGACAACCGCTTTGAGCAATTGAGCGCGCCCTTCGAACAAATGGTGAACTCGCTCACATTCCGAAGCTGACCGCGGGCAGGGAGAGCCGCTCCCGGCGTGCGGTCCGCTTCCGCCGGGGCGATAGGCTTCGGTTTCAGGCTTTGATATCCTTGATTCTGCATGTCTAAGATGCTTGATGAAATACGGCAGCAGCCGACGGCGATCGAACGGACGCTGCTTGAAGAACTTCCCAACGTGGAAGAGCTGAAACGGCAGTTCGCGGCGAAGCGGCCCCGGCTCATCGTGCTCGCGGCGCGGGGCACCTCGGACAACGCGGCCCAGTTCGCCCGCTACCTGATCGAGATTGGAACCGGCATTCCCGTCTCGCTCGCCGCCCCTTCGATTTACACACTCTACGGCGCTCACATCGA
>JADYZL010000028.1 GCA_020853155.1 Bryobacterales bacterium | reverse complement strand
TTCCGAAAGGAATTTGGGGGTTATAGTAACCCCACGATCCTGATCCATGCGCTTCGGTAGTCGGGACTGTGGCTGGGGGCACATTCCGCTATGGAATCGAGACCCACAATCCTGCTTGCCATTATTCTTGTGCTTGGTGGCGCGTTCGTCGCCGTCCTTGACCGGGCGGGGCCGGTCGCACCCGAGCAAGCTGCTGCATCGGCGAAACCGCAGGAGCTTCCCGCTCTGAGGCTCGCGGCCTCCGGGTGTGGAGCCGTTCCCCGGCCACTGGCCCCGCTTTGCGAGAAATTCGAGGAAGCTGCGCTGGAACCCCCCACCCCTCCACGCGCCGTCAGGTCCGGAGAACCTCCACGCACCGAATCACCCGTCTGGGAGAATGCGCCATGGCTCAAGATGGCCCGTGGAAAGACGCGCTTCCTGATCGTGACCGTGCCGGACCCGGAACTCACCCGGCTCAGCCTCTACTTCGACCGCTCCATGGATAGCATCCAGCGCGCCGCGGAAAGCGTGGAGTTTTATCTGGACCGGCATTGGCTTCCCTGGACCGAAGACGCAGCCGGGGGAGGCGCGAACGCCGGCGGCGATGAACCCGGCGTGCTGCTGTTTCGCGAATCTGGCGCGGGGCAGGGTGTCCTCGTCGTCTTTCTCGTGGGCGAATCTCCCGTTTCCGGCATTCGCGGCCGCGCCTTCCTGAAGGCGGTCCAGTATGTCCAGGCAGTCGCCGCGCCGGAGACCTTCTTTGTTTCGGGCACGAACTATTCGGGGGCGCTTTCCTCCCTTCGGCGCGGCATCGCGGATGCCCGCCGGCTCTTCCTGCAAGGGAGCGCGGCCAAGTTCCAGGTCATCTCGGGCAGCGCAACCGTGAAGAGCGAGATGGACGCATTCGCGAACGGCGATCTCGCGTGGGAGAAGTCCGTCTCGTTTGCGTCCGCCATGCACAACGACACTTTCGCGAAGGAGCGGTTTCTGAGCTATATGCGCCGCCGCTGGCTGGGTCCAATCCCGTCGGCGTTTCTCGCCGAAGGCCAGACGGCCTATGGCATCGATTCCTTGGCCGGCCCGCAGGCGATGCTGCAGGCCCAAGCGTCCCTGACGATCCGCTTCCCGCGGGAAATCGCCCGCTTGCGGGGAGCCTCCCCGCAGCCCGCCGCGGCGAAACGCGATGGCGGCGCCATTTCCGGCGGAGCCGCGAATTCCCAACTTTCCGTACCCGTGCAGCAGGTGCTGAAAGGGCGCGATGCCGTGGCTATCTTCTCCGGTCCACAGTTGCCCGTCGTGCAGGAGGCGGTGCTGCTCGATATCGCGTCCACCTTGCAGCATGAAGACATCCGTCTCGCGGGAATCGCCGCCACGGATGTCTTTGACGCCCTGTTTCTTGCCGGTTTCCTGCGTAAAGCGAATCCAGACGTCCGGCTCTATATGGATGATGCGGACCTGCTCTACGTCCGTGCCGTCTCGCAGTACCCACTCGAAGGGATTCTGGCAATCACCACTTATCCGGTCGTGACCCACAACCAGCTCTGGTCGCCCGGAGTCGCGGCAGACCAGTGGCCCCAGCGCTCGCCCACCGGAAGCCGCTATGAGGTCGCCGTGTTCAATGCTGTGCGCGCCCTGTTGTTGCGGCAGGCGCATGGCCGGTCCGTGGCTCCCGCATCCCCCATTTCCGGAGCGGCAATCGCGGAGAGTCCGTCTCCGGTTCGCTGGCCAAGTCTGCTGGAACACTCCTTCGCGGGTAGGAACTTCAAGACGAGGCCGCCTCTATGGCTGGTCGCGGTGGGGGTCAACGGATATTGGCCCATCGCGCTGCTCAATCCTTCGGAGACGGATGAGACCCAGCTCTCCTGGCAGCCCGGTCTGAGCGCGGCCCGAAACCCCGTGCTGGATCTCGGGAGGCCCGGGCGCCCCTGGACCGTCGTGTTTCTCCTCCTGGTGTGCATCGGCGGATTGTTCGGGTGCCTGACGATCGTGGCCCAGTTGCCCGTCTGCGCTAGCTTCATGGAGCGGATTCTCCCCGGATTCAAAGCCATACGCGAACGCCCCTTTTGGCGGCAGTTCCTCGTTCATTCGCTGGAACGGGGTGCGCCTGGCCGCGCATACTTCGTCTCGGCCCAGTGCCTGGCTCTCGCGGCCATGCTCTATCCCGTTGCCTGTCCGCTTTGGCTGCTCGCCTTGGAGAGTCCCTCCCCCGCGGTAGGCGTTCCTTATGTGAGCCCGGGAGACTGGGCGCGGCTCGCCTGCATCCCCAGCTTGTTCGCCTTCCTCGCGCTCATGGCGGGCGCCATCCTCCCCTTCCTGCGATTGTTCCTCGATCACGCCTCCCAGGGCACGCTGCCGGAAGGCGAAGGGCCGATGCTGTCGAACCAGTACATCCATCTTGCCGTCGTGACGTTTCTCGTTTATCCGGGCCCGATGGTTTTGTATTGGCTCGGTCTGGCGGGCCATGACGATCAATCCCTGTTCTTCTTCGTCTATCGATCGCTGAACCTGCTGAACGGCGTCTCGCCGGCAACGCCCTTGCTGCTCTTGGGTTGCGGCCTCATTGTCATGGCAAGGCTCCACGCTCGAAGACACGCGCTCTCCCTCGAAGCGCCGATGGTGCTTCCGGAGTTGCCGGAAGACTTCCAGACGAAAGGGTTGAGGAAAGGCGTCGAAGCTGTCGGGCAGTCTCTCGCCAACCCCATTACCAGCGACCCCGGCGCCACCCTGCTCATCCTGCTTCCGGCGCTTGCCATCTTCTTCCTCATCCCCTGGGAATGGCCCCAGTCCCTCGAAGGATGGCAGTACGATGTCGTGTATCAAATCACGCTGCGGGCCTTGTTCGTCTTCGCGGTCATCTCATGGTCCCGCTTTGTCCTCGCTTGGATGAAGCTGCGCGGCCTCCTCGAAATTCTGGATCTGCACCCCTTGCGCGCCGCGTTCTCCATCCTCCCCAGTGGATACTCGCAAGTCCCGGTGCTCGAAGGCTCCGGCACCCTGGATTCAAGAGACCGTCTCGTCTACTTGGGCCAGCGTCTGCGGGCGCTTGCCGCCTGCCCGCGTGTGGCGAAACTCGATTTTCTGGCCCCCGCCGCGCTGCGCTCCCTGGAAGGCCGCATTGAGGCCGCGATCGGCCGCGAACCGCAGTTCCTTGCGTCGGTCTGGAGTTCGGTGGCGAAGATCGGCAGCGTGCTCGCTGGGTTCCTGGAGCCCGTCTGGTCCACGGGCTATGGGACCGCCGAAGACGTGACGAAACCGAAGGGGGACTCCCCTCCGGATCGCCGTCCCTACCAGATCGCCGAGGAGATCGTCGCCTTGCCCTATCTGGCTTTTCTCGGCAACGCCATGCTCCAGCTCCGCAACCTCTTGTTCTATGTCGCCGTCAGCTATTTCCTCGGCATGGTCTCCGCGCTCGTCTACCCCTTCCGCGGCCTGCAAATGATCATCTGGGCCGGAACCGTCGGATTCGTCGTGATGGGCATTCCCGTGGCCGTGGCCATCTTCCAAATGGAAAGAGACGAAATCCTCCGCCGGCTCACCAGGGGCAAGGAAGACCCCGGAGCCTTCCGCTTGGTGAAGCGCCTGGCGATGGTCGGCGGCCTGCCCATCTTAGCCATGGTAGGTTCGTACTTCCCCGGCATTGGCCGCTACCTCATGACCGTAGTCGAGCCCGCCCTGAAAGCGCTGTAACTTGGCTGCCTCAGTGCGCTGCTCCGTGGTTGTGGTGCTAACGGCCGCCAGTCGAGGAGGCGACCGCTGGAGCCTCCCAGATCGTGGCGGCAATATGCATCTCAGGGCGCTGTTCGGTGGTGAAGTAGTAAATCGTGACGAGTTTGCCGTCGCGGCGTTGGACAGTCCGCGTGTAACCGATATCCCAACTCCTGCCGTCGTCGCGGAGGACGAGAACGGGTCCCCAGGTTCGTCCCTCATCGCTACTGATTCTCGCCTTGATGCTGTATGGCGGTGTCCGGTCTCCATAGGCGAGCGCAAGGCGGCCATCCCTGAGGCGGCACAGGCTCGGCGGATTACCGTTATGGTCCAGTCCATCGACCGGCGTGCTGCGAAACTTCCAAGTCACACCGCCATCCTCTGACCCGTAAATATCGATCCAATTGCGAAGGCCCGATGCCGTGCTGGTCTTTCTGCGCAGTGCCGTGAGATAGCGGTCCTCCGCCAGCTTCACAGTGTCTGGCATCACGGATCTTGCATCGACGGAATCGCCTGCGAGCCAGCCCAGCTTCTTGTAAGACTTGCCCCCATCCGTGGTGCGCACGGCAAATGCACGGTCCTTATAATTGGCGCCCTTCACGTCGGGCAGTTTTGCGGAGAGCAGAATGAGGCAACTGGCCGGGCCTTCGACGATGTAGCTGGTTCGAGAGGTCATGGGTAGTCCGAACGAGGGAAAGAGAAAGGGGCCCTGCCAGTGCTTGCCCCGGTCGTAGGATAGGAAAAACTGCCCCAATTCGTCCTCGTTGCCGATCAGTGTGTGGTTGCCGACGCGCATGGCGAAATTCGGATCGCCGAACCGGATATTGCCTGGGCTTGGGGCCGGCTTCCCGCCGTCCAGCACAAAGTGATCGGGATCTTCGAGCGCCCACGTCTCTCCGCCGTCACGGCTTCTGGCAAGCACGCTGGCTTGTGGTTTGCTCCGGTCGATGGAGTGGGATTCGCCATCGGCTTTGAAATAGCCATAAACGAAACCGGTGAGGATTTCGTCACCCCAGATCCACACCCCGTTATTGGCCGGCCAGCCGCAGAACCGTCCTGGCTGGTAATGAACGATGACGTGTCTCACGGAGCCGGGCGCATGCGGCCCCGAATCGGCGGAGCGGATTAGCGGAAGCGGAGAGAGCGCGGTGAGCAAATACCGGCGCGTGAGGGAGTAAGTACGTTCGGACATGAACTCGTTTCATCCTCTGTGAGAGTAGTCGGGCGAATCGGCTCTGGAACCAATTCTGTGATCTTGGGCCGCGGCATGCAATGATCGGCCGCTGCCTGGATGGGGCGCCGCTTGCCGCGGCGCCCGCCAAGCCTGAATACGGATGCCATCCTGCCAAGCGGCTCAGAACGAGAATCGCGCCCCAACCTGGATCACGCGGGCGCCCCGGGTCGACGTAAACCGGCCGAAGTTGCCTTGCGTCACGTTGCCGTTCACACCGCTCATGCTGGTGTGATTGAGAGCATTCAGCATTTCCACGCGCAACTGGAGCCGCATTTGCTCCGTGATCGAGATGGCTTTGGCTAAGGTCGTGTTCGTGTCCCACCAGCCGGGACCGTAAAGCGCGTTCCGGCCGATGCTTCCGCCTCGTTCCGGGAGACGCGAAACGGCGTTCAGCGGAACTTGCCGGAAAGCGGCCGGGTTCACGTACTGCAAGGTCGAGTCCGCATCGGAGAGAATGGCCTCGCCGCCAATATAGTCCGGCCTGCTTCCGTCAAGCCCGGAAGGCTGGGATGGGTTGAATGGGCTTCCACTTTGCGCGCTGAACACACCGCTGATCTGCCATCCGCGAAGCAGCATGCGAGCAGCGGCCCCGTTACTGGAAGAAAGCTTCTCCAGAGGTAGTTCATACACATAATCGACCACGAAGCGGTGGCGGGCGTCGATATTGGAGGGTCCATAGTCCCCGCGGACGTTCCAGATATCCTGGGGAGAGCCGGGCAGCAGGAGATCGGCATCGCCCGTGTAGGACATATTCCGGGACCAGGTGTAGTTCACATTGAATGTGAGACCCGCCGTCAACCGCTGCCGGAGTGAGGTCTGCAGCGCATGGTAGTTAGTCTGCTCGCTTCCGTCTCGATAGCGGAACGTCGCGAAATTCGTCATCGGCCGGATGCCCGTTACGCGGTTCGGCGCATTCATGGTCCGTACCATCATCAGTCCGATTCCGCGCGTGCCCACGTAGGAAGCTTCAATCAAAGTGTTTCGATGCAATTGCTTCTGCAGGCCGGCGGACCACTGGTAGCTGAAAGGGTTGCCCCAGTTGGGGTTGATCGCGGTGCCGGCGAGGAGCGCGGCGGGTCCCTTCGCGAGAGGAAGTACCTTGCTGTTCACCACGGGGTAGCGGAGGATGTCCGGGTGTGCCGCGACATCCGCCGCTGAGTAGACAACGCGAAACGGTTCGTCCAGCGCGTTCTGCACAAGATCCACCGGGCCTCCAAACAACGGGCGTGGGTTTTGGAATACTCCGAAGCCGCCTCGCACCACCGTGGTGGACGCTCCATCAACGGAGTATGCGAACCCGATGCGTGGAGAGAAATTGTTGTAATCCGTGTCCCAGATACTGTTCGGCGGACGGTAGGGGCCGAAGCCGAAGGGTTCCTCCCGGTTGAAGAGCCTGCCGTCCCGTTCCCGTGGCACTTTGTAGTAATCCCACCGGATGCCCATATTGACGATGAGCCGCTTTGTCACTCTGAAATCGTCCTGGATAAAGAAGCCTAGGCTTCCCGTCGTGATGCGGTAAGAATCCACGCCGAAAGTGACTTGCACGCTGTTCGGCCGGTTGGCCAGGAAATCCGCGGCGTTGGCATACCGGGCAATCGGCGTTTCGATGTTCTCGCGGCCGCCCCAGAGCCAGCCGTACATCGCGCCGAAGCGGAAGGAGTGTCGGCCGCGCGTCGTGCCGAAGATCTGTTCGATCGTCTGGCTTTGTCCTTCCTTGAAAAAAGT
>JADYZL010000027.1 GCA_020853155.1 Bryobacterales bacterium | reverse complement strand
GGAGGAGATTGAGAAAGCCGTGGAGTTGAATCCACGTTCCGCCGCCGTTTATTTGAGCCGTGGGGTTGGCAATTATTATCTGCCCGCGAGTTTTGGCGGGGGCGTCGAGCCGGCGATACGGGATTTTCAGAAGGCCCTCGGCATCGACCCCAAATTCGCGGACGCTTACCTGTGGCTTGGCATTGCGCTTAGAAAAGCGGGGAAAAACGGGGAGGGGAGAAAAGCGATTGAGAAGTCGCTGGAGTTGAATCCCAATCGAATCTGGGCAAAACAGCAATTGGAAAAGACGCCGGCCCAGTAGATGCAACGATACGTCTTAGCCGGCTCAGCCATCGTCGCGCTCGCGCTGCTTGGTTTTTTCCTTTTTCCGGGCCACACCTACCTGCAGTCGGATACACAGATCTATATCCCGATGTTCGAGCATTTGTGGAATCCGGCCATGCTGGCAAGCGATATCATTGCGGTCCGCCCCCATCTGTCTTTCACCATTTATGACGAAGTTTCTTTGGGGATGCGCAGGCTGACAGGTCTCGATTTCGAGTACGTATTGCAACTCCAGCAAGTGGCGTGGCGGATTTTGGGTTTGCTGGGTTTTTTTTTGATCGGCCGCGCGCTGAAGCTCTCCCTGCCAATGTCGCTGCTTGTGACGGCTATCGCCGGCTTGGGGGCCACAATAGTAGGTCCTACGGTATTGACGTTTGAGTATGAACCGGTGCCGCGAGGCTTTGCGGTTCCGTTACTGTTGCTGGCGGTTGGTCTGGCGGCCCACCAGCGGCACTTTTGGGCGGGTGTTGCCGGGTCTGTCGCGTTCCTCTACCACGCTCCCACCACGGTCCCGTTCTGGGCCATCTATTTTCTCGTCATTCTGTGGCCTTCGAGGCCAGAGGTGATGCGCGGCCGGATGGCCGCGCTGCCGCCGTTGACAGCCGCCGTACTCCTGATTTTCGTGCTGTCGCGGCTGCAACCCGGAGTCACGGAACCACAGGTATTTCTGGGCCGCATCGATCCGGAACTCGAAGCTTTGCAACGGATGCGCGCTTCTTACAATTGGGTGTCGCTGTGGGTCGGGCAGTGGTACGGCCAATATCTCTTCTTCACAGCGGCGATTGCAGCCGCTTATTTCCGGCTTCGCCCGGTTATGGCCCCGGCTTTGAAACCCTTCGTGCTGGGCCTGCCGTTGCTGGGCATCGTGTCGATCCCGCTGTCTTATCTTTTGCTCGAAAAGATGAAGTGGATTTTGATTCCACAGTACCAGCCCGCCCGCGCCCTGCTGTTTGTGACCTTGTTCGCGGTGATTCTCTCTTCGGCTGCGGCCATTCATGCCGCTCAAAAGGGCATCTGGTGGGAAAGCTTCCTCTGGTTTGCGGCCGCTTATGCCGTGCCGCTCAATACGCGTGTGCTGGATCTGTTGTGGCCCGATTTCTCGAATGCCACCTTGCTGAGACGATTCACCGTGATGATCGTCCTGGCGGCAATAGGTGTTTTGGCAGCCTGGGCGGATGCACGAAAGCGCAAATGGGCTTCGGCCGTACTCCTCCTGTTATGCTGCGCACCCTTCTGGGCTATGCCGGGCTACGCGCGGGTGGTGAATTTCCCGGCCCTGCACACAGAGCCGCTTCAGCAACTCTCCCAATGGGCGCGCACGGAAACGGCGAAGGATTCGATTTTCCTGTTTGCCGATGCCGCGAGAGATCTCGCCCCGGGCATCTTTCGCGCGCGCGCGATTCGGCCTGTCTATGTGTGCTGGAAAGCCGGCGGGCAGGTGAACTATCACAAGAACGTGGGCGAGGTGTGGTGGGAGCGATGGCGGCAGACCATGGCTTCCAAATTTGCCCCCTCCCGGGTCCCGGAGTTTGCCGGATTGGGAATCGACTACCTGGTGCTGAAGCCGGAGCATCGGCTGCCGGATCGCCGTCCGGTATTTGAGAACGAACAGTTCCTGGTTTATCACATTCGCTGATCAGCCGGGAAACCGGTCGACTTCTATTCGAGAGGGGATGGAAGCCTGGGCGCCTATCCGCGTGATAGAGATGGCCGCCGCGCAGTTGGCGAAACGCAGTGCCGTCTCGATATCCTGGCCTTCTGCGAGCGCGATGGCCAGCGCACCGTTGAACGTGTCACCCGCCGCCGTTGTATCGCACGCTTTTACGGGGAAGCCGGGGCTGTGGATCTGTTTGACGCCGTCGTCGTAGTAGCAGCCCTTCTCTCCCAGCTTCAGCACCACCGACTGCGGGCCCATCGAGCGAAGCTGGTTCGCCAGGACCGGCACATCGTTCAACTCTACGCGTCCAACAGCGTGCCCGAGCAGGATGCAGGCTTCGGTTTCATTGGGCGTGAGGATGTCGACCAGTTGCAGCAAATCCAGGGAGAGGGGCTGCGCCGGAGCTGGATCGAGAATGGTTTTTGCACCTTCTTCGCGGGCCAGCTTCAGCGCGGCTTCCACCGTATCGAGGGGCGTCTCCAGTTGAAACAGCACATACCGGGCACCGCGCATCGCCGTGCGCATGGCTTCCACTTCCGGGGCGGCGAGTTCGTTGTTGGCGCCCGCGGCCACCACAATGGAGTTCTGTCCGGCCGATTCCACCCAGATCAGGGCTATACCGGTGGGTTGGGATCGCGTCGCGTGCACGTAGCTGACGTCCACTCCGGCCGCCGACAGACTGGCCTTCAGGTGATCGGCAAAGGCGTCATAGCCGACCCGCCCCACCATCCGCACGTCTACCGACGGGGAGCCGAGTTTTCCCGCAGCACACGCCTGGTTGGCGCCTTTGCCTCCCGGAAACATCTGAAAGTCCCGCCCGAGAACGGTTTCGCCGGGAGCCGGAAGGTGGTCCACCTTCACGACAAAATCCATGTTGAGGCTGCCAACGACGCAGACGGTAGGCTTCATCGGGATAGTTCTATGCCGAACTTCTTCAACTCCTCGGCATAGTAGCGTTTGTGCAGCAGGTCCCACTCCTCCGTGCCCTCGGGAATCTCCCGCTTCTGGGAACGGATTTTCTGCCGGGC
>JADYZL010000026.1 GCA_020853155.1 Bryobacterales bacterium | reverse complement strand
CGGGAGAGATACCCAGAATGCAGATCCATGGCTGCAACCTCCACGATGAGTGAATCATATCTCAAGCAGGCCCATTCGATTGTGAATTTCGCTTAGCCGGTTCATGAAGCGATTCCGGCGATTCTCTCGCGCCGTCTCACGGAAGGCAGCGATTCGCCCGCGCTTCCGGGTGCTGCTGCAACTGCACGGGTGGCTCTCCCGTATGATGAGGTGGATGAGTGCTTCCGCTTCGCATTCCGGGGTCGAGATCCGGCCCGCAACGCCCGCCGACGTTCCCGTGATCCTACAACTGATTCGCGCCCTGGCGGAGTATGAACGGTTGGCCGAACAAGTGACGGCCACCGAAGAGGTGCTGCGGCATTCGCTGTTCGGCCCGCGCCCCAACGCCGAAGCGCTGCTGGCGTTCGCTCCCGGGGCTTCCGGCGATCCGGCTCGTCCCGTTGGGTTTGCGCTCTTCTTCGAGAACTTCTCCACGTTCCTGGGGCGGCCGGGAATGTATCTGGAAGATCTCTTCGTCGTGCCCGAATTCCGCGGCCGTGGAGCCGGGAGGGCGCTTTTTGAACGTCTCGCACAGATTGCCCTCGATCGCGGCTTCTCCCGGTTGGATTGGGCGGTTCTCGATTGGAACGAACCCGCCATCCGCTTCTATGAATCGCTCGGCGCGACGCCCATGGCGGACTGGACCGTGAACCGTTTGACCGGGGAGACGCTGCGGGCGCTGGCGGCCGGAACGAGGAATGGCAACGGTAGCTGAAGATCCAACGCCCCGGAAACTGTGCGGCGCGGAGGTGAAAGCGATCGCGCGGGAGCAGGGGTTTTCCCTTGCAGGCATCGCGGCGGCCCAGCCATTGCCCGACGCGGCGGGTTTCGGCGCATGGGTGGACCGGGGTATGGCCGGGGCCATGGGCTATCTCACGGACCACCGGCGCGACAAGCGAAGCGACCCTGCCACGCTGCTGCCCGGCGTGCGCAGCATTCTCTCCGTGGGGCTGCTCTACAACACCGCGCATGCGTATTCCACCGGGTTTTCGCGGGACGACCGCGCCTGGATTTCGCGGTATGCCTGGGGCGAGGATTACCACCAAATCCTGACCGAAGGCCTGCGAAAGGTGGAGGCGCAGCTTCACGCGATTTCGGCGGAGCCCTTCGAGGCCAAAATCTGCGTGGATACGGCGCCGCTGCTCGAACGTAGCTATGCGCGGCAGGCGGGCTTGGGCTGGATCGGCAAGAACACGTGCCTGATCCATGAGCCCACCGGGAGCTGGTATTTTCTGGGGAAACTTCTCCTTACGCTCGAACTGGAGCCGGATTCGCCCGCCCCGGACCGTTGCGGAAGCTGCCGCCGCTGCATCGACGCCTGCCCGACGGGAGCGATTGTGCCCGGAGACACGCCGGAGGGGCAACGGTATTTCGTGGATGCACGAGCCTGCATTTCCTACCACACGATCGAAAAGAAGAATGAGATCCCGGAGGCATCGCGCGTGGGCAATGGCTGGCACGTCTTCGGTTGTGACATCTGCCAGGATGTGTGCCCGTGGAACCGCCGGGCTCCCATTACCCTGGACGCCCGCTTCGAACCGCGGCTGCCGCCCGCCCCACCTCTCAAACGGTTGGCGGAGATCACGGAGGCGGAGTTCCGGGAACTGTTCGCCAACAGCCCGGTGAGCCGCTCGAAATACCGGGGCTTCCTTCGCAATGTGATTGTGGCGATGGGCAATGCAGGCAGCCCGAAGTTTCGCGAAGTGCTGGAGCGGCTTGCCGCGCACCCGGACGAAATTGTCGCAAGCCACGCCGCATGGGCGCTCGGGCGGCTGCGCGACCCCGAATCGCAAGATGCCTGAGGACCGCACGGTATCATGCAACTAGCCGTGACCCGACGCAATCTGCTCTTTTTCTCTTTCGGCATTGCCGCCGCGAGCGCGCCTTTCCTGCGTGGATCGCAGAGCAGACCCGGCCCGGGAACGAAAATGCTGGGCGGCAAGAGTCCTCCCGCACCGGGAAGCGCCGCGTACCATTCGAAATATGGAAGCCTGGAGGAGGGTTTCCTCTACTTCTACAACCTGGAGTATGCGCGGGCGATCCAATGGTTTCGCGACGAAGTGCGGCGGAACCCGGCGAGCGCGGCTCCCTATAACCATCTGGCGGAGGCTGTGCTCTACCAGGCGTTGTTCCGGGCGGGCGCGCTCGAAACGCAACTGGTGAGCGGCAACAATCCCTTTCTTCGCAGAGCCAAGGCGGAGATGACGGCGCCGGAAAAGACGGAATTCTTCGGAGCGATCGACAAGGTGTTTGCGATGACCGGAGCCGCGCTCGCAACGAATCCCAACGACGCGGATGCGATGTACGCGCGTGGGGTGGCATTCGGGCTTCGCGCCAATTACCGCTTCTTTATGGAGAAATCCTGGCGGGAAGCGCTGCGGGATGCGACCGAAGCACGCACATTGCATAACCGCGTAGCGGAACTGCGGCCGAAGTTTATCGACGCCCGCTTCGTGCAGGGCGCGCACGATTACCTCGTGGGGAGCCTGCCGTTTTTCTACAAGATGCTCGGCTTCCTGGTGGGGTTCCGGGGCGACCGGGAAGCGGGAATCCGGACCCTGGAAGAAGTGGCGGCAAAGGGCGAGCGCGTGCGCTACGACGCCAAGGTGCTGCTGTGCGTGATCTACCGGCGCGAGGACAAGGGCGTCAGCGTGAAAGCGGTCCCGCTATTGCGGGAGTTGATCTCGGCCTTTCCGCACAACCATCTTTTCTATCTGGAACTCGTCCAGTTGTACAGCGACCAGGGCGAGGAGGCGAATGTGCGGGGCGTGTTCCAGGAAATGGAGCAACGCATGGCGGCGGACCCGGACTTCTTCCATGCGATGCCAGCGGCGCGCTTCGCCTACGCCAAGGGAAATTTCCAGTTCTGGTATCGCTACTATCCCGAAGCGCTCGCCAACTTGAAGGAGGCGGTGGCGGGCGGGGAGACGATGGACTTGCATACCGACGTGCTGGCTCACATGCGGCTAGGCCAGGTCTACGACGAACTCGGCCGACGGGCGGAGGCGCGCAAGGCCTATGAGGCTGCGGTGGCGCTGGCGCCGGAGAGTGACGTAGCCAGGGAATCGAGAGGCTACCTGCGGAGGCCCTTTCATCGGGATCCGCCTTGAGAGTGCTGGCGCGGCGATGGCAGGGAGGCGCAACCTACCAGCGCGAGAGGGCTTGCGATACGCAACTGCCGGTCCTCACGGGGCGGATCAGCAGGTATAGAAAGCCAAGCAGCAGCGCCGCGCTGACGGAGAGCAGAAAGACGTTGCTGGTCCACGTTCCGGCATTCCTTGGGAGTGACCAGTATGGCGCCGCGCAAGCGCACAAGCCGAACGCCGAATACATGACGCCGAACCGGAGGGGAAGACTCTCCTTGCCATCCACCATTTCCGCGGCAAGCTGGGGCATCACCCCGAGAAATCCTCCTGTTCCGAACCCGAGCAGCGCCAGCATCGCGAGGACGGGGCTCCAATCGGCACGGCCACCGTTCACATAGAGCGCCAGCACCGTGGAGAGCAGAAGCATGAACAGCAGTGAGGAGACGCGGCCGAATCGGTGAGCGATTCGTACCCAGATGGCACGGCCGAAATAGTTGGTCACGGCCATTGCCACCACGCCGATTCCCATCAGCAGCCAAGCATCCCGTGAGGAAATGCCGGCGGCTTGAGGCAGGTAGCCGGTGAGCGCGGCGCCGCCCGCGAAGGCTCCAACGAAGAAGACGCTCCATTGGAGCCAGATTCGCAGCAGTGGCATGACGCTACGGTCCCAGGCTCGCTGACGGGCAATGTGAGGCGGCAAGGCGTCTCCTCGCAGCGTATCGAAGATCCGGGGGCCCAGCCAGGCGCGCGTGCCCGGTAACATCTCGCCCATCGCTGCCACGCCCACCAGGAAAATGAGCGCCATGGCGAGGAAAGCCGACGGAATCCCAGCTTCAGGATTTGCACGCTGGCTATCAAGTATGCGTTCAAGCAGGGGTGCGGCGAGGAGGGAGCCCGTGGCGAAGCACAGCACCGTCATACCAAGAACAACACCGCTTCCCGTGGGGAGCCAATGCTTGTAAGTGGAAATCGGCGCGATGTAGGCAAAGCCCGCGCCCAGGCCGCCGAGTACGCCGATGCCGACGGTTAATGCGGAAGCGGAAGGCCCTACCCAGGCCGCGAAGAGACATCCGGAAACCAGCAACAAGCTTCCGAAGCGGGCAAGCGCCCTCGGGCTTAGGCGTCGCGAGTAATGGGAGGCCACAAAAAGCCCAATGGTAAACCCGAGCAATGCGTACCGGTACGGAGAGAGGAGCATCGCTTCACTCCAGCCGTAGGTCGTCCTTAGCGGCTCAAAGAACGTGCTCCAGCCAAACAACGCTCCCAGCGATGCGTGGATAGCAAAACCGCTCACAATCAACGATCCGCGCCCCGCCAGGGGAGAACCGAGAACCAAACCAATTGTGCCCGAACTTGTCATAGCCGAGTACGAGACTCCCTATGGACAAGGCTAGTACGCGCGGGACCGATACTCAATCGTTTGAGGGTGGAATTAACGACCTAACCCGTTTGGGGATAAGCGTACCAGTACGGCTAAGTGAATGATTGCCAGAACATTTCGAGATGCGCGGAACGGAAGGAGCAGCCGTCGCCGCGAGCAGACCCCCTCTTACTTTGGATACGGGTGGATAATTTTCCGATGTTTGAGAGTGTGTGCGCGGGGACGCTTACTCGTTGAGCCGTTGCCGACGGCAATCACGGGGAGATCCGGGAATCTTCGAGGTGTGGGGAAGGCGGGTTGGAATTGCCGTATTCTTCGATAGTGGTGATCCGTGCGGAGCGAACCTCCAAACCGGATTGCGCGGATAGTATTATGTACGATTAGGAATGAACCGGGGTGCGGCCATGCGGCATGCCCGGCGATTCCGAAGAGGCCGATTTTCACCATGACAGACCACGCGCCTTTTGCCACTGATCCGGATGCGCCGCGCCCTCCCGAAGAAGAGGGACGGCGGGCAGGCCTGGTTCGCCGCTGGGCGGGGACGGCGTTCCGAGATCTCGGCCTATCCGTCGTCATTGCGTTCCTGATCATCGTGTTCCTGTATCAGCCGGTGAAGGTGGAGGGCACCAGCATGATGCCTTCAATCGGTGACCAGCAGCGCATCTTCGTGGACAAGTTCTTCTTCCAAATCGGCATCAGTGAGATTCACAGGGGCGATGTCGTGGTCTTCTGGTTCCCGAAAGACCAGCGCGTATCCTATATCAAGCGCGTGATCGGGGTGCCGGGCGACTGGATCTCCGTGAAGAGTGGGCAGGTCCGTCTGAATGGGCGCGAGTTGCGCGAACCGTACGTCCCGGCGGAGTTTCGCGACGAAGCCGAGATGCCGGAAATCCACTTGGGCAAGGACGAATTCTTCGTTCTGGGCGATCATCGCAACTCCTCGAACGATAGCCGCACATGGGGTCCGGTTCCGCGCGAGTTCATATACGGCAAAGCCGTCTTCACGTATTGGCCGTTGGACGAAATGAAGCTGGTTCGATAGACCCGCGGCGTCTCGCTAGCGCAATCCCGCCTTCGCGCCGCCCGGTCTCGCCCGTTTGGTGGGGCGGTCGCCAGGGACGGGCTTTGGGGCTTCCGGGGCTGCCTCGGGCGCAGCGCACCCCTTCGCGGCTTTGGGCTCGCCATCCACCAGCGTCCAGCAACCCGCGCCCGCGGCGCCAGCTACATCCAAACCATTCCAAGTGAGCTTCACGGGTGCCCAGGCGGCCGGTACGGTGACCGTGAGAGACCGTACGCCCCGGCTGACCAGCATGATTTCCCCGGAATCCCGCATGTATTCGGCATGCACCCGGGCTGTTTCTTCTTCCTCCCGATGAGGGATGACGATGCGCGTTTCGAGGCGCACACTCTTGCCGTCTCGTAGAACGATGATGCCCACGTCGCGGCTTTCGCGCTGCGCTTCCATGAACTCGCCATAGTGGCGTGAGTCCTCGATCATCGTGCCCCCGATGGAGACGATGGTATCTTCCTTCTGGAGCGGGCCCTTGTACTTCTCGGGTAGCCATTTCACGCGCAGGCCGGGCCCGCCGCCCGCCGGGTCGTAGCCAAACCCGCCCAACCGAAGGAACGCCCCGGTGCCGGGGTCCACCCGGGTGCTATCGAGCGCGTCGTT
>JADYZL010000025.1 GCA_020853155.1 Bryobacterales bacterium | reverse complement strand
TGTTCCTCCAAGAGGCGGAGCGCCTCCCGAACGACTTCACTGGCGGAGGTGTACCGGCCCGTTTGGACCTTAGCGGCAACAAACTCCTCCAACTCGGGGGTGAGGGAAACATTCATAGAATTCTCCATGGTGCGAGTCTCTCTTCAACGTGCCAAGAATAGCGATGATTGTCAAAGGTTGACATCACGTAAGCCTCCGGCAATAAACTGCGCATTCAGATCGAGATGGCGCTGCTCGAAATGTAGCTCGCATCTCCCAAAGCGGCTCTCTACAATGTCTCTCTGCGCAAGCCCAGGGTCAAGGCTTCACCCTAGCTTTGAGTTCGGGGGCAGACCCCATCGCTTTTGCTTTATGCCAACACGCGGATTCCACGGTTGTTACGCAACTTCAAGCAGAAATTCCAGCCGTATGATGCCTTCTTCCGAGCAGTGTCTGGAAGGTTCAGAAGCCGCCGATCCCTTGCACACCGAAGTGGATTCTTGAAGCTCCAATGCGAGTCAGACCACTCCGATCGACGCTGCCTCGCGCAGCCGTCTGAATCGCGATCACAGCCAGCGAAGAAAAATTCGCTTCCACCCCGGAATCGCACAACCCTAACGCCATCCGTCACTTCCACCATCGGGGAAGCATACCCGCACCGGTCCGCTACCCCCACCAAGGTCAAATCCGCCACAACCGCCGCTACCATCAAACGAATGCACAAGTAGGCCTTGCAGCCAAGAAAGAAACCGCCTCGCGCAGCGAGTCGATGGAGCACCCGCCACGCTTGGCGGGCGCGACTCCCGGCGCGGCCACGCTCGAAGGTCTTGCTTCGCCGCCCAGTGCCCGTGTCCCTGGCTTCGTTTCGCAAAACCGTATCTTCGCCCGCCAACGAACGTCATCCTCCCCGCATCTCCGGCACAAACCGGGAGCGAGCAAGGTGACGGTCACCTCAATTCGCACAAATCGCAAATCCCTTTAACTCGCTGGCATGCTAGAGCTTATTCGCATGCAGAGCGGCCCCCCTCCCCGCGATGGTTCGCTTCGGCGAACCCGAAACGTAGAATCAATCGTGCGAGAGAACTCCGTTTACCGGCAGGCGCTCAATTCCATCGGGCAAACCCTCTCTCTCATGGGCTCTTTGACAGAAGTATCGATCCATTCCCACGCGCGAGTCTGGAGCAAGCGCACTGTCCGGTTTTGTCCGGATAAATCCGGAAAAACCGGACAAAACTCCAACATCACAAATGGAGAGAAGCCACGCAAATGCAATGGGTTAGGGAAAAATAGCCAGCCCGGGGCGGGCAATGGTTTTTTTCAAGTGGGCATTCGAAAGGCTTGTATGAGCCCGGCCCCCGGATCCGCGCGCCTAATGCGCCGCCCCAGTCGCGACGCCGAAGGTGTCCGGCAACATGCCATCCGTTTCATACTCCCAATCCCTGGTGGCGAGGATCTCCAGGGCGGGATTCGCGTCCACCTCTTCCCGCAGCGTCTCGCTAAGTTCCAGCACGTCAAGATGCATGGTGTTGCGGATGCGGGCGATCTTCAGGGTCGCGGGCTCGAAAACGCCACAGGAAAGGGCCAGATTGTCGAGGCACTCGCGGTCTGTCGCGAAGTGGATGGGGGTCCGGATAGCGGTAATTGTATTCGCCGTGATCGAGTTGATGTGAGTTGTATTCCAGTTCACGGAGGCCAGCAGCCGGTCCGTCACCATATCGGCCAGTCCGATGCCGACCGCATTGCCGTAACTCATGTCGCTCAGTTCGCGAGTGAAGACCCGGCGGATCAAGGGCAGATCCGGGAAGCAGTTCGATTCTCCCCAGACGCTGCGGTTGATGACCTTGGTATCCATCCCGGCGCCGGAGATGTGCTTGCCCATCTCGTCGACGATAAGGATGTCGAGTTCCTTTACCGGAATTCGCGCCCTCCATTGCGAGACGAGGGCGAGCAGGCGCTCTTCCTCCTGCTCCATGGATTGGGCCGGCACCGCAGCCAGCTTCGCCGTGGCGTGGTTGGCGTCTTCGAGAATCGCCAAGCCGCCGATCACCTTGCCGCTTGCCAGCACCTGGCGGCCCACCGTGCGGATGACATGCTCCAGCCCGTAGTGCCGGTAGGCTTGGGCGTGATAGTTCTTCGCGCCGGCGAACTTCCCGAGGCCGATCGCCATCATCTTGAACAGGCCGCTCTCGATGCCGCCGATGTAGTCCGTGTGCCACTTCACGCGGCCCGCCATCATCACGCCATCGCTCTCAAAGGCGAGCCGGTCCATGAAGGCCTCAATGCCATCGCCGGTCTTGCCGAGGGAAACCACTTCCAACTGGCTGCGTACGGGGCAGCCCATGGTGGCTTCGGTGATGCCGTAATGGGCCAGCACGTCCGCCTGGCCCTCGGCGGTGGCCGCGCCGTGGCTGCCCATCGCGGGAAAGATAAAGGGTTCTCTGCCGATGGACTTCCAGTAATCCACGATCGCTCTGGTGATGATGTTGATGTTGACGATGCCACGGCTGCCTACCCCAATCGCCACGCTTCCACCCGGCTTCACCTGGGAAGCGAACGTCGATTGAGCGAGCTGCCGGTGGACTTCGGCCGGGATATCCGCAAGGGCGCGGTTCGGGAAATGCTGCTTTACCAGGAGGACGCGGGGGAATGACATAGGTCCACGATATCACTGGACTTCCCGGCCGGGAACCGTCACAGCCACAATGGGCCGTTTCGCGGGGATGGAGAGTAGCGCGGCTGAGGATGCGGGCGCTAGATTTCCGCGCCGTTCCACTGCCTTTCGAGAATCTGGCTGTATTCGGCGGAGGCGTAGATCTCGAATGCGAAGACATTCGCCGCGATCGGCGTGAACGGGCTCAGTTGCTGCCTGCAGGCGTAGAGATAGTCTGTGAAGCGGTGGTAATCCAAAAGGAATGTCGGAGATACGGCCTCGAACGCGGGCAGTTCCTGGAATACGGAGCGTAGCCCGAGAGCGCGGACGAAAATGTTGCGGTAATCCACGACACCCCAGGAGAGGAGCTTGTTGCGGACGCCCGTAGGGGTGCTCTCAATGAGGTAGCTCGCGAAACTCTGCTGGCTGTAGTTCTGGTCGGCGAGTTCGCGGTCATTCTCGACAAACTCCGCGCACTGCTGAAGCCAGCGCTCCAGGTCTTTCCCCACGAAGTAGAGCATGCGCAGTTCGAGATAACGGCTGCGGGCGACCTTCTCCACCAGTTCGTCGTCGGATTGCGTGTCGTGTGGAAGCAAGCCGTGCAGCATGAGGTTCGCACGGGAGCCTTCGAGCATACTTTCCGGGGAACTTTCGTCCGCGAGCGGATGCAGGATTAAAGGAGGAAGTTCGCGAGTTTTTGTCGCCGTTCGTTTCGTCGCTTGCATGCTCTGTTCTTATCGTCCGTTGGCCGCAGGCATTTACCCGCCAGCCAGGAAGATCCGGCCCTTGAGCGGCAGCCAAACTCGTAAGGAACTCTACTCCGGCAGGTCCCCGACCGATGCATCCGGATTCAGAACCAGGGCGGAGAAGCCAAGCCACCCGGGGGTGAGATCTCCGGATCGGATTCCACCGAGCCTGCAACCGGCGTGCCCGCCATGGGGAAGTGCCGCTCTACCGTCCCGAACCGATTTTTCGTGCCGCTAACAAGGATATCCAAAGGATATTGGTTTTTGGCCTGGCTTTCAAGGCTGCTGCGGACTTTCCGGATGGGTTAGTACTAAGTGGCTTTCGCCCCCATGTGGGGAGTGCTTCCTTCCGCCGCTCCCTATTCCTGCTGAAGGGGATTGGAAGGGGCGACGATTTCGCGCATATTCCGCTCGATGAGGGGATCTTTCCCCGGCACATACTCAATCTCGCCCGGTCGATCCGCCATGGCTAGGACGGTCTCGTAAGCGACATCTAACAGAGTGTGAGCGCCTGCCGGATTCAAGGTATCCGGAGTGTCCCGGGCTGTGTGGTACTCCTCATGCAATCCCGTAAAGAAGAGCAGCGAAGGCACTCCGGCATCCAGGAATGTCCCATGGTCGCTCATGCTGTATGGATATTCGGAGATGCGCCGGAGGGTGAGGCCAGCCGATTGGGCGGCCGCTTCGACGGGAGCGCTTAGGCCGGGGACGCTTTCAAGTCCGGCGATGAAGAGTTCGTTATTGCGGAGGCGGCCCACCATGTCGAAGTTGATCATGCCCGTCAAGCGCCCCGGCAACTCCGCCGTACGCTCAAGCAAAGCCGCCGATCCAAAGAGACCGTGCTCTTCGCCTGCGAATGCGACAAACAGAACCCCGCGGCGCAGAGCCGGGCCTTGGGCGACCGTCCGGGCCAGTTCGAGCATGGATGCCACGCCGGAGGCATTGTCGTCCGCGCCTGGGTGAAGCGTACCCTTTGCCGCCGGATCCATGGCAAAGCGCTTGCCGAAGCCGATGTGGTCGTAGTGGGCGCCGACGATAATGTATTCCTCCGTCTGGCCCGGCTTCCAGCCCAACACGTCGAAACCTTCGGCGGTTTTCCCCTTGAGCGTTACACGCAGGGTGGCCCGGTACCCCGTTGGGAAAGCGAACGATTGCGGCCCGCCCTCGCGGTCAATCATCCGGACGAGGGAGGACAACTCCATTCCCTGCTCGGTAAAGAACGGAGCGATGGCCTGTGCGCGGGCCATCAGCACGGGGATGGGGAGCTTGCCGGGGCCGGCGGAGGGGGAAAAGGGCGGCAATTCGTCTGCCGACTCCGCGGGCAGCCGGTTGGAGACAAGCACCAGGCCGGCGCCCCCGCGATTGGCTACCGCTCGCGCCTTTGCGGCGAAGCTGGCGTTGGGCGTGAAATCGAGCCCGCGAAAGCGGCTGCTTCCCTCGCGCTCCTGCGGTTCCCGGCGGAGAGCGATCACGATTTTCCCGCGAATATCGAGACCCGCGAAATCGTCGTAGTCCCGTTCCGGATCCGCGATGGCATACCCGGCAAACACGAGTTGCCGGTTTTCGAGGTTGGCATTTCCGGAGAAGGGAAGCGGCTGGTAATCCTTCCTCAGTTGGAGATCGGCCGACGAAGCGGGGCCAGCCAACCGGAAGAGGTTGTGGCCTTCCGATTCGTCCATCTCAATGTCCAAGCTAACGGGAAAGCGGACGCGCGCACCGAGAACCGGCGCGGGGCGGAGGCCGATCTCACGGAAGCGTTCCTCGATATACGAAGCCGCTTTGGCCGCACCCTTGCTACCCAAGGCCCGGCCTTCCAATGCGGGGTCCGCAAGGTAGGCTACGTCTCTCTGCCATTGGTCCGTCGAGAACTCCACCGCGGCGAGAGAGACCTGAATGGCCAGCGGAAGCAGCAATGCAGAGGCAAGGCAGGCGACGAGGCGTTTCGAGATGCGCGAGGACCGGTAGCCCGTCACTGTTTAAAGATGCCCGGCAGGGAGACCGAGCAGCACTCCTCTTGTTTCTTTTTGGCGGCGGCCACGTAATCGAGTTCCATGTCGATCACCTGCTTCAGCGCCTGCCACTCCAGTTTCCCGCCGATCTGCCGCCCGTTGATGAAGAGCGTTGGGGTGGAGGTCAATCCGAGATCCAAGGCATCCTGGAAGCTCGCGGTGACGGCTGCGTTCACGCTGGGATCCTGCTGACAACGGCCCAACTGCAAGGCATCGAGCCCATTTTTCCCGGACCATTCGAGGAACTTGCCGTTGAAGTTCATCGCGGAGATGGCGGGCTGCTCCTCGAACACCCAATCGTGATAGGCCCAGAACTTCTCCACGCCTTGCGCGGCGACGCAGCGCCCGGCTACGGCGGCCTGCTGAGACCAATCGTGAATCTGCGTGAGCGGGAAATCCAGAAATACTAATCTGACTTTCCCTGGATAGGCGCTGATCAGGTTGCTCCGCAGGATCTTCGCTTCCTCCCGGCAGAAGCCGCACTGGAAGTCACTGAACACGGCGACGGTGACCGGGGCATCGGCAGGGCCGACACTGGGGCGTCCATCCAGTTTCAGCCGCGCCTGTTCCGCAGCGAACGGATAGCCGTCCACGGGAAAGACGATCTTCCCGAGGCGGTCGCCTGCCTGAGCGCGGATGAGATGCTTGCCATCGGGCGCCAGCAAATACATCTGCGTGATCGCGGTGTGCCCGGCGCTCACTTTCACAGGAAGGTCAAAGAAACCGGGGAGCAACTTCGAGGGTGTGGCCTTCTCGAACTGGACCGATACCTCCTTCGGCCACAGATTCACATAGCGGAGATAGTCCGCCAACTCCACTTGGTTGATCTCGGGCGGATGCGGAGAGGCTGGCGGTTTCTTCTGAGCATTTAATGGAAGGAAGCCGGCCACAGCCGCAGCAAGGGCGAGCATCACGATAGGTAGAAGACGGGGTCGAAGCATATACAGAGCAAGGGACGAAAACGGAAGAGACACGTTACCCAGCTCTTTCAGGATACTCCGTCCAGCGCGAGGCTAGGTTGGACCGGCTATACCCTCACATTGGCGCTTTTTCATGGGAATCGTAGTACTGTCATGGAGTGATGGCAGATGAAAACTCGAATTTTTACGATAAAATTTGGAGGTACGGTGTGGTACTAGATGATTTAGTACTATCATTATGGTTATCGAAAGAGATGCCTTCGCTCGTCCTGCCAGTCATCCGGGAACGGGCTCTTCAGACCGTGCCGTGATGCGAACCGGGCTTCTTGTCTCCTTCGCGACGGGTGTCTTTCAGTATCTGAACTCCTGGATTCGGCTCGCGCTCATTCCGGGCGACGTCGAATATCACGTCCGCCAATTTGATTTTCAGCACGTGGTCCACGTGACGCTGCTAAACTCTCTTCTCGCCGCACTTGTGCTCGCTGCGATATGGGTCTTGGGGATGCGGTTGCGAAACTCGCGGATTGCGGAGACATTGCACTTCTTCGTTTTAGCGGTACTTGCAATCACGATTTTCCGGTCGATCCTCCTGGTGATTCCGGGCACGGGCAGCTTCGCCGTGGATTTCGGGAACTTCTGGGTGGATGTGCTCGCATGCGCGGTCGCGATCGCGGCACAGCGTCTGGTGAAATTCGATCCGGCTGCGCTTGCGCGAGCGACGCGCGTCGCGGCGCCGGTATCGGTGGCCTCAATCGCCATGCTGGCGGCCTTGATTCTCCCGGTTCTCGTCTCGCTGGGCAGGGAGAGAGCGCCCGCGGGCATGGATGCGCCCGCCAACGCGATGCTGGCATCCGGAGGGACGGTTTCCGATAGGGTTGAACATACACCCCGCATTCTCTGGGTGATTTTTGACGAATTTGATGCGTCGGTCGCGTTTGAGAACCGGCCGGCCTCGATGAAACTTCCACACATCGACCACTTTCTCCAGGAGACCGTGAGTTTCCGTCACGCGGTCTCACCGAGCGCGCACACAGTGACCGCCATTCCCTCCCTGCTGACAGGAATTTCCTTTAGCGGAGTCGCTCGCAAGCGGGAATCCGACCTCGTTCTGACGGCCACAACCGGGGGCAGTGAATATTCGTTTCGAGAAACGCCCAACGTCATCGACTGGGCAAACGCCGCCGGAGTTCCCGTGACCATAGTCGGATGGACGCATCCATACTGCCGCATCTTTGGTTCAAAGCTGGCGCAATGCGCGTGGTTTGAGAACCCTTATATGAGCAGTGCTCAAACCTGGGCGACTACATTACAGTCCCTCAGTTGGCCGAAGGCGGTGGCCGCCCAGATGTGGCAGGAAGCACGGGGCGCAACTGCGGATCCTTGCGATGAAACGGGTCTGCGGAACCTAACGGCGATGGGGTATGAGGGTATCCGGACCACCTTTCGAAGCATCGTCGAGAACCAACGGACAAAGGTTCGCGAGTTCCTCCGGTCTGGCGTGACGGGCCTGCGTATCCTGCATTTGGCAACACCGAAACCACTGGGAGTTTCCGATTCGCCGTCCACCGAGGCATCCGGGCATCATGGCGCCGGCGCCTCGTTCGCGTCGGACTATGAGATTGCGGATTCCTTCTTTGGAGAGATCCGGTCCCTTCTCGAAGAGCGAGGCGAATGGGATTCGACATTCGTGATTCTTACGTCCGATCACGGATTACGTTCCTTCTGGGAGGAAATTGGATGTATGTCCAACGAAGACCGTCAGATGCTCGCGCACCGGAATGAACTGAGCGTGCCTCTCATGCTGAAATGGCCGGGTGGCGGGTCGGCGGTATCCGTCGAACAGCCCGTTTCCACACTGATCCTTGCGCCGTTGGTACATGCCTATCTTCGGCGCGAAATTAGAACCCCCGGCGAGTTCAACGCCTATTTGGAGCAAGCGATGCTGAGGCAAGCCGAGACTCAACTCGCCGAACGGAGGCTTTCCCGATGAACAGAAATTCCATGAAATTTTCAAGAAGATGGAACACGCGGTTCGGCGGACCACCCGCGCTGGTTGCGGCAATCCTCTTGCTGATGCCCGCTTGGGCGTTCGCCTACGTTGACCCTGGTACGGGCACCATTCTCTGGCAGATGCTTCTTGGTCTGTTGGTTGGCGCCAGCTTCTATTTCCGGCGAATTATCGGATGGTTTACGAGAAAATAGCGCCAGCGAGAGAAGTAACGTGAACACGATTGCCGCGAGAGCGCCGGAACATCTGCCCACTTTTCGAGACCCTTCCGGCACGGTGGTTCTCGAACCGGACCGTGTCCTGCGCTATCTCACAGCGGAAGGCCACAACGCCTTAACTACGTTTCTCGATTCCGAATTTGCCGCCAAGCTGGCGGAGGCCGGAATCATTGTCACCACCCGGAAGCTGGGTGCTCCCGGCGCCCGAGCGCCGCTCGCGCCCGTGGTGGATGCACATCGCAACTTTCACCATGTGGTGGAGCATCGCCGCATTCCGTTCGTGACCTACCCTTGCGAATGGAGCATGGAGCAACTGTTCGACGCAGCCTCGCTGACGCTGGATTTGGCTGAGCAGGCGTTGCCGCATGGATTCGTTCTGAAGGATGCCACGCCCTACAACATCGTTTTCGACCATGCGCGCCCGGTTCTCGTGGATATCGCGTCCTTCGCCCGGCGCGACCCTTCGGCCACAGCCTGGGTGGCCGGCGGGCAGTTCACGCGACAGTTTCTGCTGCCCCTTCTGGCGCATAAGCTGGGTGTGCCCCGGATTCAGGATACCTATCTCACGCACCGGGATGGGATGGAAGCCGCGGAGTTGCGGTCCCTGCCGGGACTCACGAAAGGGTTGCGGCGGGGATACTTCTCGCTGGTAGCCGCGCCGCTGTTACTCGAACGAATCTCCGGTGCAGGTCCACTTAAGCCGAAGTGGGAGCCTAAGGCCGCTTCCGCCGAAAAAGCCGAATTTACGATGCGGTGGATTTTCCGATCGTTCCGGCGGCAACTCCGGGCAGTGGAACCGAAGCGCCGCGTGGCGACCCACTGGGCCGCGTATCAGCGGCAGGTTCCGAGCTATTCGCCGGAAGAGTTTGGCGTGAAGCGGGCGTTCGTGGAAGAAGCGATCCGGATGGCCGCGCCGAAGCGTGTGCTCGATATCGGCTGCAATGAGGGGTTGTTCTCGCAGGCCGCTGTCGCCCAAGGCGCATCCGTGGTGGCTTTCGACCAGGACGCGGGCGTAATCGGCGCGCTGTACCAGAAGGCGCGTGATGGGCGATTGCCGATTCTGCCGCTTGTCCAGGACCTGGGAAGGCCGACGCCGCCGCATGGGTGGCGCAACCGGGAGCGCGCATCGTTTCTGAATCGCGTCCGGGGGAACTTCGATCTGGTGCTGGGGCTGGCGGTGCTCCACCACATGCTTGTAACCGATGGCGTGCCGCTAACGGATGCGATCGAGTTGTTCGCGGAGTTCACCACGGGACATGTCCTGCTTGAATACGTCGATCCCAAGGACGCCCATTTCCAAACGCTTCTCCGCGGACGGGAAACGATCCACGAATATCTGACGCGGGAACGATTCGAAGCGCAGATTGCGAAGTATTTCACTGTCGTCCAGTCACTGGAAGTGAAAGAGGGGCTACGGCGGATCTACCTCTTGAAGAAGCGATAACCGGCGTAGGCGGGTGCGTTGCTTGTGGCACTTAGCGCCCGGCGGTTGGAGAAGCCCCCTTCAGTTCGCGCAGGAAAAAATTCAGCATCAGGCGCTGCATGTGTCTCTGGGCGTCGCCCGTGACGCCGTGCGTCTTCTGCGGATAGATCATCAACTCGAACGGCTTGCCGGCTTGCTGCAGCCGGTCCATCATCTGTAGGGAATTCTGGAAGTGCACGTTGTCGTCCCAGAGATTGTGGATGAGCAGCAGAGACGCCTTGAGATTGCCCGCCTTGGGGAGCAGCGAACGCGCGGCGTAACCTTCCGGATTCGCTTGCGGCAGGTCCATGTAGCGCTCGGTATAAATGGAATCGTAGAATCGCCAATCGACGACCGGCGCGCCGCTGATGCCCGCCCGGAAGATGTCCGGCGCATTGAGCAAGCCGTTGAGGGTCATGTAGCCGCCGTAGCTCCATCCGCTGAGGCCGATGCGCTTCGGATCCACGAATCCAGTCTTCTTGAGGTAGGCGATGCCGGCCAACTGATCTTCCAGTTCGACGGCGCCGAGTCTGCGGGCCACGGGGGTCTCAAACGCGTGCCCGCGCCCGGAGGTGCCCCGGTTATCCAACTGCCAGACGACGAAGCCCTGGTGCGCGTATACTTGCTCGATCGTTAGGCCGGTCCAGACGTTGCGCACATTCTGCGCATGCGGCCCGCCATACACGGGGACGATCACCGGGTACTTGTGGCCAGCTTGGAAGCCCGCGGGCCGGATGAGCCTTGCGTAGAGGGTGGAGCCGTCGGCGAGCTTTACGGTGTGGAACTCGGTGGAAAGGATGTTGTAGGTAGAGGGAACCGTGGTGTCGCGCGCGGTGAGGGTGTGGGACTTCTGCCCGTTACCGGCGTAGATCTCCTGGCTGGGCGGTAGGGTGACATTCGAATGGCGCGAAACCCACCAGGCTCCATCGGGGGAGAATGTGGCATCCCAGGTCCCCTCCGCGCCGCTCAGTCGGCGCATCGCGCCTCCGTCGAGTTTCAGCGCATAGACGTGGCGTTCGAGCGGGCTCTTTTCCGTGGCTGTAAAGAACACCGTTTGTTCGGAGGAATCGACACCGAGGACGCCGCTCACTTCCCAATCTCCCTTGGTGAGTTGCCGGGCGTAGCGGTCTTTCAGGAAGTAAATGTAGAGGTGCCGGAAGCCGGTGTTCTCGCTCGTCCAGAGGAAGGCGTCAAGCGAGGGCAGGAACGTGAAGTCATCGGACAAGTTTACCCAGTATTCGTCCTTCTCCGTGAGGATGGGTTCGGCTTCGAGCGTCTCCGCATTCACAAAGAAAATAGTGAGTTCATTCTGGATGCGATTGAGCCGCTGCACTGCCAAACGCTTGCCATCGGGCAGCCAGTTCACGCGGGCGATCAGGTGTGTGCGCGGATCGCCCAAATCCACGAAGCGGGGTTCGCCGCCGGAGAGGTTGACGATGGCCAAGCGCACGCCAGGGTTTGGCTCCCCGGCCTTAGGATAGCGTTCGGGCTCGGGCCGGGGCGGATCGGCGAGATAGTCCGCTTGCGGGTAGGAAGGAACCATCTCCATGTCGAAGTGCAGGTAGGCAAGGCGTTCGGAATCGGGGGACCACCAGTAGGCCGTGGGGAGTTGCAGCTCTTCGGGATATACCCAATCGAGACGGCCGTTCATCTTTTCCGGCGTGCCTCCCGAGGTGATGGCGTGGAGCATGCCGTTCTCCACATCCAGACGGTAGAGATCGTAATCTTTGCGAAAGCCGATGGATTTGCAATCGGGTGAGAGCTTGGGGTCCGCTTCCTCGTAGAGGGTCTGCGTCAACTGGCGGATGGGCGTTTTTGCGTCCGGGGCGGTATCCATCCAAAAGAGATCCCCCTTGAACTTGAGGAGCATGTGGCGGTTGTCTGCGCACCACTGCGCCGGTTGCTCTTTCACCCCGCGATTCTTCCATTCGAAGGCTGCGGGTTCCGGCACGGGCGTGGCGGTCTGGCAGAGCTGGTTGCAATCCGGGAGATCACGGGTCTGCCGGGATTCGACGTCGTAATAGTAGGCTCGTCCGTCGCGCTCGAAACGAAAGCCTTTCGAATCCGGCCGCCATTCGATGCCGGTGGCGAGAGGCGGGGCGGTATCCCGGCGGAGATCGTCAAGGCCGATCGAACGTTTCTGAGAGAAAACGGCCGTGTGCAAGAGCACTGCCGCGAGCGCTGCCACCACCAAAGGTGAAATTCGCATGTCCCCATTCTAAGCGGACGGAGAATCTAAGCCGTGGATCGAGAGTGACGGCGAGCGGCGCTGATTCACGAGTGTGAAATCTCGCGGTTGCGTTCCGCACACGAAGGCTGCTGGGAATGCGATAGATGAGAACGCAGACGCAACGAGATTGGGCAGGGCTACACAAACACTCGGAGTTACGAGAGAGCAGAATCGGCGGAGTTCTGGAATTCTCATGCGAGTGTCCTGTACGTTCTAGCGGGCGTGCGCGGAGATCGATACATGAAATCACGGATACAGGCTGGAACGTTGCGATCTAGAATGACTTACGCGCTGGATCGCTCTGGGAAAATTTCGCGATTCCCGCGTGAACAAACAAGGGGCAAATCATGAAGAAAACACTACTCATGTTGGGGCTCGGTCTAGTGCTGGGCGCAACGATGCTTTCGGCAACGCCGATGAAGTTTTACACCGTCTTCGCGCCGGAAGGCGGTGGAGGGAGAACGGGGAGTGGCTCCGGCTATTTCGAGTTTGATCCCGACGCCGACACGCTGCTGATTGATGTGAACTTTGCCGGGCTGAGCGGCATTACGAACATTGCGCACATCCACTGCTGCGTCTCGGTGGCGGGGTCTGGCAATGCGGGCATCGCGGTAACCCCGACGACGTTGCCGGGGTTCCCCATTCAGGTCAGCAGCGGAACGTATAACATCACCCTCGATCTCTCTTCCGCCGCTACCTATACAACGGGATTTCTAAGTGGCTCGAACCCTGCCGACCCAAGTGGAGCGGAAGCGCGATTGCTGCAAGGCATTCTGGATGGGAAAGCGTACTTCAACATCCACACGAATGCGTTTACCGGCGGGGAGATCCGTGGCTTCCTGGCGCCGGTCCCCGAGCCCGGCGTCTTCCTGCTGACGGGCTTAGGCCTTTTGGGCGTCGTCGGATTGCGGCGCCGTCAGAGGCTTTAGCGATCAACCGGGGATCCCCCTAAAGCGGCCAATGATGCGCAGAGATGTGGAAGCTTCATCGCCTGGGCAAGTCCCTGGAATGAAGCTTCCCTTCGAAGCCGGGCAATTCGGGTGACAGTGTGCGGAATGCCATAAGATGTGCTAACCCCGGTAGCGAGTATTGCCCTTGCAAGTTAAGGCCTCGAAGGATCGGGTACCCTTAGGCTATGCCGTTGGCTCCGCCTACCAAAGAAGCGATTCGCGAAGAATACGAGCGTCTCACGGAAGCGTTCTACGCGCATCCGGCCGCGGCCGCCGTGCCCGATATCCGCCTGTATCACTGGTATCACACGGTGGATCTCGGCAATGGCCTGGTGACTCCGGGGCAGTACGATTACCGGGAGACGGTGAACGCCTTTCCGTTCCCGGAGGACATGCGGGGGATGACGCTGCTCGAAGTGGGTTCCGCAACGGGCTTCTTCAGTTTTGAAGCGGAACGGCGAGGCGCAAGGGTGACTTCCGTGGAGCTTCCGTCGTTCCATGAGCTGGACCGGTTTCCCGGCCAATCCCAGACGCGCCTCCTGCGCCGTCTCGCCCAGATGCGCACGCCGGATGCGCCGCTCGATACGGATCCGCTGGTGGCGATGTCGAGCGGGCAGACGTACTTCTATCACCTCGACGGCCCGTTCCAGTTCTGTTACCGCCAGTTGGACTCGAAGGTGGATCGGGTCTATTCCACGATCTACGACCTGAAGCAGTCAGCGATTTCCGGCAAGACTTTCGACTATGTGCTACTGGGGGATGTGCTGGTGCATCTGTTCAACCCCGTGGAAGCGCTTGCCGTGGCGGCCTCGTTCACGCACGGGAAACTGATCGTCTCCCAATTGCTGCCGGAGGTAGCCACGGAGGAGCCGGTTCTGCACTACGTGGGGGGCGAGACGCTGGACCAGGACGATCTCTGCTGGTTTCTGCCGAACCTGCCGTTCTTCCGGCAATTCTTCCGCAAGCTGGGCTTCCGTTCCATGGAGGAAGAGGGGCGCAACGCGGGATACCTGCGGCCTTCGGGCTATGCGTTCGATCGAAGCATTCTGGTGGCGTCGCGGTGATGCATGGCGCGGGCCTGTGATGCCCTTCGCGGTGGCCGCGCTGTTACAATGAAAGCCTTGCGGCGGGGCAATTGCACTGGGAAGCCGCGCCGCTTCCAAGGAGGGGTTATGAAGGGCGATCCGAAGATCATCGAGCTATTGAACATCAGCCTGAAGCGGGAACTGACGGCCATCAACCAGTATTTTGTGCATGCAAAGATGTGCCAGAACTGGGGCTACACGAAACTGGCCGCCTTTATACGCAAGGAATCCATTGAAGAGATGAACCATGCCGACAAGCTGATCGAACGCATCCTCTATCTCGAAGGCCAGCCGAACATGGTGGATATGTTCCCCATCCACGTTGGCGGCAACGTGAAGAGCCAGTTGGAAAGCGACTTTCAGCTTGAGAAGGAAGCCATTCCCTTTCTCAACGAGGCGATGGCCTATTGCTCCGAAGTGGGAGACAACGGTTCCCGCGAACTGTTCAAGGAAATTCTGCTGGAAGAAGAGCATCACTACGACTGGCTGGAAGCGCAGTTCGGCCTGATGGAAGAAGTGGGTATGCAGAATTATCTCGCCAGTTGGATGGGCGTGGGCGAAGGCCCCACGGGCAACTAGCGGCATCTGGTTTCTTCAGTGTGTCAATCAAGTGCCGGCCGGTGCGCCGTGTGTTGCCGCCGGCCGGCGCTCCAGGCTCCGTGATCGAGCAGGCAAGAGATCGCGACCATGGCCATACCCTCACCGAACGACGTCCCGCTGCCGACCCGCGGCGCTCCCGATGACGATCCGCCACCCGGTTTCTTTGGCTCCTGGCGCAACGTCTATCTGTGCGTGGTGGTGTATCTCGCGGTGTTGATCGCGCTCATGTACGCATTCCGGGTGGCCTTCGAACGATGACCACCCTCGATTGGATCGTCCTGATCGTGACCCTTGGCGGCATCGTTGTTTACGGGCTCTATAAGAGCCGCGATGCGAACACGGTGGAGAACTATCTGCGCGCCGGGCGGCAGATGCCGTGGTACGCGATGGCGCTTTCCATCATGGCCACGCAGGCCAGCGCGATTACGTTCATCTCTACGACCGGGCAGGCGTATGTGGATGGCATGCGCTTCGTCCAATTCTATTTCGGGCTGCCGCTTGCGATGGTGATTCTCTCCGCCACGGCGGTGCCGATTTTTCACCGGGCCAACGTCTACACGGCTTACGAATACCTGGAGCAGCGCTTCGACGGCAAGACGCGCAGCCTCGTTAGCCTGATCTTTCTGATCTCGCGCGGCCTTGGCGTGGGTGTGGCGCTATCCGCCCCGGCCATCGTCCTCTCGATCATTTTCGGCTGGAGCGATACCACCACCTCGCTCGTGGTGGGCGCGGTCGTCGTGGCCTACACCGCGATCGGCGGCGTGCAGGCCGTGACGTGGACCGATTTTCAGCAGATGCTCGTGATGTTCGCGGGCATCATTTTTGCGTTCTTTCTGGCCATCTGGCTGATGCCCGCCGATGTCTCTTTCTACGATGCGCTCTCGCTCGCCGGAGCCGCGGGACGGTTGAACGCGGTGACGGTATCCGCCGATTGGAACGACCGCTACACGCTCTGGAGCGGGTTGCTCGGCGGCATGTTTTTAGCCTTGGCCTACTTTGGAACCGATCAGAGCCAGGTGCAGCGCTACCTTCAGGGCAAGAACATCGCGCATAGCCGCATCAGTTTGCTTTTCAACGCCGTGGTGAAGATCCCGTTCCAGTTTCTGATCCTGATGGTGGGGGCGCTGGTGTTCGTGTTCTTCATCTTTGAGAAGGCGCCGGTACTGTTTCAGCCGGAGGCGATGCAGGTGATTACCGCACCCGCGCAGGCGGCACGATTCGCGCCGATCGAGCAGCGGTACGACGCGGCGTATGCAACGCGAAAGCAGGCTGCCCGCGAGCTGCTTGCCGCCGATGCCTCCGGCGATCACGCTGCCTCCGAGGCGAGCCTCGCGCGCTTCCAGCAGGCGGTGAAAGATCTCACGGAAACCCGGCGCGACGCGGCAGCGCTAGCGGTGGAAGCCACCGGCGCCACGGGCCGACTAAACGACACGAACTACATCTTTCTGCATTTCGTGACCAAGTACATGCCCGCGGGGATTGTGGGATTGTTGATGGCGGCGATTCTCGCGGCCGCGATGTCCACGATTTCCGCCGAAGTGAACTCGCTTGCCACCGTGACGGTGATCGATATTTACCGGCGCATCAAGACCGGGGGCAGTGACCGGCATTACCTCTGGGCATCGCGCATCTTCACGCTCTTCTGGGGAGCGTACGCCGTCGTGGTGGCGAATTACGCCAAGACGCTGGGCTCGCTGATCGAGGTGGTGAACCGCGTTGGTTCCCTCTTTTACGGCGGGATGTTGGGCGTTTTCATCCTCGCCTTCTATATGCGCCGCATCGGTTCCAACGCCGCGTTCTGGGGAGTGATTCTGGGCGAAGCCGCGATCTTCGCATGCAACTATTTCACCACCATCAGCTACCTGTGGTTCAACGTGATTGGCTGCGTGGTGGTGGTGGCCGCGGCCTGGCTGCTGCAAGGGCTGGATCGCAAACCCGCTCCGCGCGGCGCTTAGCCCAGTCGGCCGGCGCCGGCCAGCGAACCTTCGGCTTCATTCACGCGGAAGCCCGCATCCGGTTTTACAAACTCCGCGCGAATCATCGCGAAGACAAGGCTCTTCCCGAGCGCCGGAGAGAACGCCGCGCTTTTCACCGCGCCCGCTTCCTTTTCGTCCACCATCACGGGCGTATTCGGGAGGGGCGCTTCGGCGGTCTCCGCCACCACCCGCACCAGCAGTTTGTTGACATTGCCCCGGGAGCGCACGCGCTCAATGATTTCCTGCCCGATATAGCAGCCCTTGTTCGGCGTGACGCGGCTCATGAGCTGCGCTTCATGGACGAGGTTCTGATCCGAAAAATCGACGCCGTGGCGCGGCCGCCCGTATTCAAGCCGCACGGCATCGGCTGTGGAGAGGTCGCAGATCACCGCGCCCGCCGCGCTGAGCTTCGCGAGCCATTCGTCTTTCGCGGCCGCCGGTGCGTAGATGCGGTAGCCGGGACCTCCCGAATAACTGTACTTCGCCACGATGGCCTCGCCCCAAACGGTGTACGCATGGTCCTGTTCCGGAAGCCCAGCGCCCAGCCCTTCGAGCAGCGCGGCCGCGCGCGGACCTTCCACGCCAAACACGCAATATGCGGCGCTATCGTCCTCGAGTTCCACGTCGTCCATGATGATGAAGCGGTCCAGGTGTTCGAGCAGCAGTTCCCGCGTGCCGGGCTCCGTATCGACGAATAGATCTTCGTCGCGCGAGAGCACGAGCGCTTCGGCGAGAATGCGGCCCTTGTCGCTGAGGAACAGCGCGAGGATGCCCGCGCCTTCGGCGAGCCCCTGAATCCCGGCGGTGGTCATGGCGTGCAGGAACCGCGCACGGTCATCGCCTTTCACCGAAATCAGACCGCGGCCTTCCAGTTCGATCACCGCGCATTCGTCGCGCAAAGCGTTGTAAGCGTCAAGATTCATCACGAGCCCCAAATACCCCCTGGCGTAGCCTCGCGAGCGGCGAGGGAACGCTCCGGTCACCCTTCAATTGTACAATCAGGGGGATGTTCCATCGTGTGTTTACGCTCGGCCAACTGCAATGCAACGCCTCCCTGTTGGGTGACGAAGAAACGCGGGAAGCCGTTGTGATCGACCCCGGCGAACAGCCGCGGGCGCTTATCGACGCGATCCGCGACGGGGAGTGGCGGGTGAAGGAGATTCTTTTCACGCACGCGCACATTGACCATGTTGCAGGCGCGCTCGAGGTGCAACAACTCACCGGCGCGCCCGTGGCGATGCACCCCGCGGATCTCGGACTCTACGATAGCCTCGCGGAGCAGGCCGCATGGATCGGTATGCCGACGCCGCCGCGCGTGGAGATCGCGCATTGGCTTGAGGAAGGGGAGGTTCTCGAGTGCGGCTCGGTACGCCTCAAGGTGCTCTTCACGCCCGGCCACGCCCCCGGCCACGTGAGCTTCTACCTCGCCGATCAGGCGATGATCGTCTCCGCCGATGTGCTCTTTCGCGCGAGTATTGGACGCACGGATCTGCCGGGAGGCAATCATTCGCAATTGCTCGAAAGCATCCGCACGCAACTGCTGGTGCTTCCCGACGAAACGCGCGTCATCCCTGGGCACGGACCTGCCACCACGATTGGTCTTGAGCGGCGCACGAATCCGTTTCTGGCGGATTAGCGCGTCATGCCGCCGCGCTCGCCGCGGCCGCTTAGATCGACCTCATCCGCGTAACCCGTGAGTTCGAGATAGCCCGCGCCGTTCACTGGTTTGCCGTCGCGCGTTCCGGTGAATCGCATGGCGCCTTCCCAATAGCTGGGGCCGATCTTGCGTTCGCTGCGCAATTCCTGCGCTTCCATGCGGGGCTGCGCCGTGAGCTTCAACCCGAGCCGGGGGATCTCAATCTCCCATGCGACCGGGTATGCCGCTCCGCTGGCCGCGCTCTTCCACGTGGCGGTGTTGCGGAACGAAATATCCTTGAGTTGTAGCCGCGTGGTTGTGCCGTTGGGCGCAACGAAGGTTCCGCCGGAGTAGGCGTCCACGCTGCCATCGCGCCGGCGCAGGCGGTAGAGCATCAGTTCGGTGCGGTCATTGAGTTGGATAGAGAACCAATCCCAGCCCGTCTGCTCGTCGCCCATGGAATGCGTGAAGAACTCATGATCCATCCACGAATCGCCGTTGACGGTGAAGCGCCTGCCTTCAAGCACGATCTCGCCGCTCGTTCGCAAGCGTGTGAGCGAGATGTAGTGCGATGCCTTGCCAGCGCCCTCCGCCTTCTGATGAACGCCATTCTCCCCGTGCAGCACGGGCGGTTTCTGGCTCACGAGATCGAGGTGGAGCGCGAAATCCGGATGCACGGCTTCCAGCTTCCAGTGGCGTTCGCCTTCGAGCCGCACGCTCCAGTTGCCGTTCCAAATGCGCTGTGTCTCGCGGTCCGCCCCGGCAAGGCCTGGTCCCGCCCGGTTCAGCCGCTCGCTGTGGAAGAAGCGTTGACCGTGAATATCGGTGAGGGCGAGGTGCGCCAGATAGAGTTCGCCGCTATCCCACACGCCGGTTGAAGGGGTGGGTTTCGCGTGGCGGCCTTGCCGGAAAAAGGTGAGTTCGTAACCGAAATCTCTGCCGTCGCGCGAATGGATATTCCCGGTGAAATACCACCACTCTGTACGGTAGCCAGGATGCGCGAAGTGGTCGTACGGAAACGCGTAGCGATAACCGGGCAGGGCGAGTCGCCACTCGGCGGGCAGCGCGGCCAAGAGCAGAGTAAGGAGCAAGGCGATCAGGCGGGCAGACATCATTCTTCGTGGATCACCTCGATGGGGTTCAGCCGTGTGGCCGCGCGCGCCGGGAACCAGGCGGAGACGAGCGTGGCCAGATAGATGAGCGTCAACGCGCCCGCGAGCAGCCAGCCGGGCCAGTGGAACTGGAACGTCCAGCCGAAGCTTTGGCGATTGATGACGTAAATCAGAATGAACGCCAGAGCGAAGCCCAGCGCCAACCCGATGGCGTTCGAGATCAGCCCCAGGAAGGCCGCCTCAAAGTAGATGAGCGCGCGTACTTGCCGCTGTGTGGCGCCCAGGAAGCGCAGCAGGCTCAATTCCCGCCGGCGGTCAATGACGAGCGCCACGAGAGCACCCGCCATGCCCATGACGGCCACGAAAATCGCTACCCCTTCGAGCGCCCAGGTGATGGCGAAGGTCTGGTCAAAGACGCGCATGGCTTCGTTCCGCAGCGTGCGGTTTGCGATGAGCAGCACCTGCTTTCCCGCGATGCGTTGTTCCACGGCCCGCGTTCCTTCCGCGATCGAGACGCCGGGTTTCAACGTGATCGAGAGGTTAGTGATCACGGGCCGCGGGAAGCTCGCGCCAAATACGTGGCGGTCTCCGTAAACCGCGCCGCGCTCGCTCGAATAGTCGCTGTAAACACCCAGCACCGTAACCTTCTTCGCACCGCCGGGCAGCGGCAGCAAAAGCGTATCGCCCGCTTTGACTGCGTGCTTTTGAGAGAAGGGCTCGCTCACGATAACGAACGGACCGGTGGGCAGCTTGCGCAGAATCGCTTCACGATCTTCCCCCGGCAGAAAACGCAATCTTCCCTGCGCCAGCATCAATTTCGATTCTCCGAAGCCGAACGAGGCGGGCAGGCCATCCATTTGAATCGGCACGCTACGGAAGCGATCCACCGCAGCCACCTCCGGCAGCGCTTCGATCGCATCGGCGATGGCGGCGTCCATGGGCGGGTAGGCGCCCGGCGACGCGGGAGCGGCGGCCCGCAGATAGAGGTCGGCGGTTAGTTGGTTATCCATCCACACCAGCACGGTTTCGCGAAAGCTTCCCACCATGATGCCGACGCTCGCCATCATGGCCACCGCTGTCGCCAGCGCCCCGGCGAGTACCGAACTGCGGCGCATGGATCCCGTGAGGCTGCGGGCCGCGAGCATGGCTTCCACGCCGAGCATGCTTCGGATGCGGCGATGTGTCATGCGGTTGAGAAGCAGCACAAGAGCGGGGGTCAGCATCGCCGTTCCAGGGATGAGCAGGAGTGTGGCGAGATAGCCGAATAGGGGGCGCCCGTTCACGGGTGGCAGCAGGCAAAGCGCCGCACCGAGCGCGATCAGCACTGCTCCGGCGATGGCATAGCGCCCGGCGGAAATGCGGACGTCGTAATCCCGGGCGCCGCGCGCCATCGCTTCCACCGGGGCGATGCCACCGGCCTCCCGCGCGGGAGCGAGCGCGGCCAGCAACGAAACGGCCAGGCCCAGCGCGACACTTACCGCAACGTGCCCCCAACCGAGCACCACGGGCGCGGGCGTGCTGCTGATGTAGAGCGCGTTCACGGTGGCGGACAGCATGCCGACGGCAGCCTTCGCCATTGCCAGGCCAAGCAGCGCACCGAGCATGCCGCCGGCGAGGCCGAACGCCGCTGCCTCCGCGAGAAACAATCTCTGCGCGGCCGCGCTTGTCAGCCCGAGCGCGCGCAGGATGCCGATCTCCGCGCGGCGGCGCACCACGGAGACGGAGATGGTGTTGTAGATCAGGAACGCGCCCACAACGAGCGCGATGCCGCTCAGGATGCGCAGGTTCCAGCGGAACGCACCCAGCATCTTGCGGTTGGCTTCCGCGTTCGCACCGAACGGCCGAAGCTCCACGCCCAGCGGCAGCACTGCTTCGATTGCATTTCGTACGTGAGCCTCGCCTTCGCGCGAAACGAGCGAATCCGGAACGCTCACTTCGATGCGGTCAAGGAAGCCCGCACGGTGCGTGAGCCGCTGCGCCACGGGGAGATCCACCAC
>JADYZL010000024.1 GCA_020853155.1 Bryobacterales bacterium | reverse complement strand
GTGCGGGTGAATGGCGCCCCTTCCAAGAGCTCGCTCCGGCTCCGCGAGGGCGATAGCGTTGCCATGGAGCCCGTTCCCACACCGAACCTGAAGGCGGAACCGGAGGAGATCCCCCTGGTGCTGCTCTATGAAGACGCCGATGTCGTCGTGATCGACAAGCCCGCGGGAATGGTGGTGCATGCCGGGGCCGGCGTGACGAGCGGCACGTTGGTGAACGCCCTTCTACATCGCTTCCAAACGCTTTCTTCGGGTTCGGACGGCGAACGCCCGGGCATCGTGCATCGCCTGGACCGCTTCACGAGTGGGGTCATTCTGGCCGCGCGCAACGACGCCGCGCATCAGTCTCTCGCGCTACAGTTCCTCGAACGCCGCGTGGAGAAGGTGTATCTGGCGCTGGTTCACGGAGAGTTCCTCCAAAAGGAAGGAACCATCCGCAAGCCGATCACGCGCGACCCGGCCAATCGCGCCCGCATGACGGCCCGATTGCGGGAAGGCCGCGCCGCCCTGACAAGCTGGAAGGTGCTCCGGGAGTTCCGGGGTTATACGCTGCTTGAGGTTCGCATCGGCACCGGGCGCACGCATCAGATCCGTGTGCATCTTTCGAGCGCCGGACACCCGGTGGTTGGGGATCGCCTCTACGGTGCACCCACGGAACCACCCCGCATGCTCCCGCCCGAGCGCTACTTTTTGCACGCGCACCGGATCGGCTTCGCACAACCGACGAGCGGGGAAGCCATTGTGGTGGAATCCCCGCTTACCGGGGACATTGTGGCCTGGATGGATTTGCTGGAAGCGCTTTGAGCGCTCCCGGCCGATCCGCCGCGGGATCGAGACGAGATTCTTCGCGCCGCCGGAATTTCGCGCCGATCCCGCGTTTCGAGCATCCAGCATGGAGGAAGGAAAACGTGATTATGAGCACCCATCAACCGGAAGCAGCGCCGGAGGCGGCGACCACGGAGCCCATCGTATTGGGCGTGTTGAGCGACCTCTTCTTCGGCATCAAGGTAGCCGAAGCGGCCAAACGGGCCGGAGGCCGCATGAGGATGGTGAAATCCGAGGAGGAATTTCTGACGCTTGCCGGGGCGGGGCCCGCGATGATCGTATTCGATCTGCAACAAGCTAATCCCGAACCGGCACGGCTCCTGCGTGCATTGAAGGCAGACCCCGCGCTCGCGAGTATCCCCACCCTGGCCTATTTTTCCCACGTGCAGGAGGAACAGCGCCGGGATGCGCTCGACGCCGGTTGCGACCTCGTGCTGCCGCGCTCCGTGTTTACGCAGCGCGTGGAGGAACTGGTGGGGGGATGCGTGCGGCGGGCGCTCGAACACCCGCCGCAAGGTTCATGAGCGCCTACCGCACCCGGCAGGGGCTGAGAGAGGCGTCATTGCGAATCGGCAGCACGAACTGCTGCGAACGCTTCCCATTGAATTCGACCCACCCGAGATAGTTCCCCTCCGCCAATGGAGGAATGAAGGGCGACGGATTCGCTTGCGGGTTGGGCCACTCCATATTCACCTGGTAGAGGCCCACGAAGCCCGGGGCAAGTCCCGAGTACTGAACAAACCCGGCGGATTTCCGCAATTCGAGAAAACGCGGCGGAATCTGCGTTTGGCCGATCACAAGCTTCTTGCCGTCGTCATAGATCACGATCTTCGCTTCGCCCGGAGTCGGGTTGAGGCCCACGCCCGGTGTTCCATCCGCCGGCAATCCCCCGGTAACGGCCCCGAGGCCGGTGACGTAGACTTCCAGGATGTCACAGGGCGAGATCGGGTTCTGAAGGGTCATTTTCTGGCCCCTGCGCGGACCGTAGGCGAAGGTCATCGCTCCCAATTGCTTCGGGAAATCCGCGATGAAGATGCCGACATCGTCCGGCTTCACCAGCAGTTCCAGCGTGTTGCTGGCCACATCGTCCACCACCACGCGCACCGTGACGAACCGCCCAATCGGCAACTGCGTGGGAACCTGATAGTTAATTTGAAACTGCGAGCAGAACAGGATGGGCGCCTTGTACTCCTGCATCGACAGCGGATCGGTAAAGATTACCTCGGTGTTGCAGAGTTTCGTCGCCAGAGGGAATGGCAGTCTCGCGCTGGCCGGAGTCTGAATCCCAGGGATGCGCGTGGTCACGTTCAGCCCAAAGATCGTGGAAAGCCCGCCCGGCACCACGCCGCCCGGCAGGAAGGATGCGGCGTTCGTGCTGGCCCGGAGCACCGGCTTCTGAATCTCGGCTTCGGGTTGCCGGAGCGTGCCCTGCCAGTTATAGACCGCAAGGAAAAGATCGGAAGCGCCTTCGCTCGAAAGGGGGACCGTGCTTGAACCGGGGTCCATGTCCATGCCGGACCCAAAGAAGGTTCCCGCCACTACCAGATTCCCCATCGTATCGAGCCCGTTCGCCGAGACCGTGGTGAGATTGGCCGGGCCGTTCGAGGCGGTTCCCATCGAAACGCCCCACACGAGGCTTCCATCCGCGCCGCGATAGCGGGCGGCAAACCCATCGGTAGCACCACCGGACCCTCGCGCAAGGATGCTATGCACGCCGGAACCGGGGTCCAGGTCCAGGCTCCCCTGGAAACTTCCGGCCACGGTGACGATGCCATTCCGGTCCACGCTGATGCCGGTTGCGCTCTCCCCGCCCAAGCTGCCGATGTTGAATGCCCAACGGACGGTATTCTCCGGCGTGTAGCTCACCACGAACACGTCAGTGCTGTTTTGTCGCGAAGCGAGCATCCGGCTTCCCGAGGTGGTATCCACATCGATACTGCCGTCGAAGCTGCCGGCGATGAAGAGGTTATCGGAATCGTCGAGGCCCAGGGATCGCGGCGCCAACCGGGTGGCGGACGCACCCACAATCTGCCTGGCCGTGATCAAATTTCCCGCCGGTGTAAACCGGGCGAGGAACACGTCGCTCAAACCGGCGCTCGTAAAATCCGCCGGGCCGGGGCCGGGGTCGAGATCGGCCGTGCCGCGGAAGGTGCCCGCCACGACGAGATTTCCCGTGGCATCGAACATCGTGGAAACCCCATCCACGCCGTCGTCCAGCGTGCCGCCAATCGATTTGGAGAAGTCGTAGTTGCCGGCTAAGGTGAGTTTGATGAAGAGGATGTCCTTGCCACCGGCGGATTGATGGAAGGCGAGAGAGTTGGGGTCTGGATTGGCGTCGAGCGTGTTCTGGTACAGGATGGTGAGCAGCGGATTGCCGCTCTTGTCGAGCGTGAGCGCGGCCGCCTCGTCATCCATCGTGCCGCCGAAGCTGCGAGCCCACACAAAGTTGCCGGAGGGGTCGAACTTAATGAGATAAACGTCCCCTTCGCCATTGCTGGTGAGCAGGTTTTCGCCGAAGCGCGGACTTGCATTGAAAGTCCCGGTGAAGCGCCCGGCTACATAAGTGCTGCGGTCCGGGGAGCAGGCGATCGCTACGGGGTGCTCATCGCCACCGGCGTTCCCCCAGCTCATCGCCCATTGGACGTTCCCGAGAAAGTCGTAGCGAACCAGGCCTGCATCCTGCATGCCCTTCGAAGTCAGGGTCTGGGATGGGTTTGTTCCCCCGGCGAACGTCACGGAGTTCTCAAATGTAAACGCCATGATGTAGCTTCCCGTGGAATCCACGCACACATCGCGCATCCGTTCCGAGCCTTGAGACCCGAAACGCAGCGCATACGGGCCGCTAATCTGCGCAACTGCTGAAAAGGTTAAGAAAATGACAAGTAACAAAAACGAGGCGGGACGAGATAAAGACATACTGAATAACCTACGCGAGATCAAGTGCGGGCGAGGGTCAATCCAGGGTGGAGAACCAGCGCCGGGAGATAGGACACACGTGGCCCATCTCCCGGTATTACAACATCTTTGGCAGGGAAGACGCTACTGCGCGGCCGTTTCCGCCGGGGCACAGTACTGCTGGTAAGCACCTGCCAGTTGCGCCGCGATTTCCGGTGCGCCGCGGTTTTCGATGTCTCTGCGATGCATCATATAGACCGGCTTGCCCGCCTTGAACAGCACCACCGAAGGGGAGGAAGGAGGAATGCCGGGGAGGAGTTCCCGCACGCGATCCACGGCTTCGAGATCCGCTCCGGCAAACACCGTGGCCACTTTATCCGGCTTCACGGGGCTGCGGAGCGAGTGCAAAATCCCTGGGCGCGCCTTGCCGGCGGCGCATCCGCAAACGGAGTTGATCACCATTAACACAGTGCCCGGCTCGGAGGCGAGCAGGCTATCCACGGCTTCCGGCGTCCGTGTCTCAATCACGCCGTGCAGCGTCAGGTCTTCGCGCATCGGGATAATGAGTTGTTCGGGATATCGCAAGAGAATCTTCTCCTTCTTCGAGTGGGTGCATCGGCCACCTGGCGTCTTCGCGCGCCATGGCCAGCCTCTGAGCCATTGTATCAATATCGATTCCGGTGAGCGGCGAAAAGCTGCATTTTCCCTGCATCTTTTCGAGCCCCCGGCTTCCCTCCCATGTGGGCGGGGCTTTCGCACAATTAGCGTTTGCTTCCGCCCGGCGTGAGCAGGCGGATTGTGCCGTCATGCTTATTGAGCAGGAAAAGCTTCCCTTGCGGCCCCACGCCGAAACGCAAATCGGCACGGCTGGCGGGGCGAACTCCCTGCTGCGCGTTCTTTGCGCGGATGAGTTCGAGGAAGGTCCTCGCCGTCCCGCGATCCTCAAACAAGACGCGGCGAATCGCGCCGGAGCCGCCCTCGGGGAGGTGGTCCGCACTCACGTAAAACACCTCGCCGCTCGGGTTATCGCCGAACACCAGCTTGCCCGCCAGTTGCGGCACGGCGGAGCCTCGATACACAAAGCCGCCGATGATCGCCACATTGCCTTGCAGCAGCGGGTCCACGTGATCGTACTCCACCACGGGATAGAGCATGCTCTTATCCGCGCGGGCGTTTCCGGGGATCGCTCCCTGGCGGCCGAAGTAGCGGAGGCTCCCTTCCCAGATGTTCCAGCCGAGATTGGCGCCGGGCGTCACCGGGCTGATCTCTTCGATGGCGTTCTGCCCGATGTCCGACATGAACATCGCCCCGGTCTTCGAATCCCAAAAGAGGCGTTGGATATTCCGGATGCCATAAGCGTAAATCTCGCCGAGCGCCTCGGCGCCCTTGTTCACGAACGGGTTGTTCGCGGGAATGCCGTACTTGCCGTTCCGGCTGTTGCTGCCGAGCGGATCAATCCGCAGAATTTTCCCGAAGCCGGATTTGAGATTCTGCCCGGCCTTGAACGGATCTCCGCCGCTCCCGCCGTCCGCCGCGCCGAAGTAGAGAAGGCCGTAATCGGCGTCGCCCGGCTTCGAGAGCGGGTTGAAGGTCACGTGGCCGGCATTGTGATTGCCGAACGGCTGCTTCCAGCGAAGCAACTGCTTCGGTTTTCCCCCGTCGTAGCGGGCCGCCGCCGGATTCTTCGCCGTCCATTCGAGAAGCACCGTATCGTGCGTATGCTGCTTGCCCGGTGTATCGAAATCGGGGTTCGCGAACTGGGAGGTATCGGAATAGGTGTAGAACTTGCCGTAGCCCGGCTTGCCGCGCTGGTTGAATTGCGGATGGATCGCAAAGCTTTGGAAGCCCCGTTCCCCGCCGCGGGATTCGACGGCGTAGCCCCACTCCGGCGCATTCAGATCGAGATACCGCGTGACCGTCTTGCCGTCGTAGCTCACGGTATAGAGCGGCCCCACCATGTCGTTCACGAACAATCGCTTGGTTCCGGGTTCATCGACGAGTAGCATCATCCGCGCCGCCTGGGGCTGCCCCGCCACGGTGGGGATGGAAGCAAACTCGACGAACCCGACGCGGATCACGCCCTCGCTGCGCTCGATGGGTTTCGGATAAGGGTCTTGCGTAGGGGCCGCATCCTGGCAGAACGCCACGGAGCAAAGAAAAACGGCGATGAACAAGGAAAACAATTTCATGATGAACGAGCTTTCGAATCTGATTTTGGGAGGTGAATTTATTGTACCGCCACGGTTCTGCGGCATCGGAAGCGCATCGCGGCGGACCTGCTCTCGCGCGCTTGACCGCTGCATGGTCTCTGCGCGAAGCTCCGTGCTCTTGACCTTCGCCTCTCCACCTGCGATCCTCAGAGGGATGCCACACCGGTTTCAAACTCCGGTGTCCGAATGAGGCGCCCGCGAGGGCGTAATAGGGAAGCCGGTGCGATTCCGGCGCGGTCCCGCCACTGTGATGGGGAAGTGAGTTTCGCTAATGCCACTCGGAGAACCGGGGAAGGCGCGAAACGAACGCTGGCCAACGGCCTGAACCTCTAAGCCAGGAGACCTGCCTTGTTTGTGAGCAGCAGACTTTCTGCGGGAGACAGAAAGCGTGCACACGACAGAACAACGCCGTCCCAACACAGATCGCGCTCTGCCCTCGTTCACT
>JADYZL010000023.1 GCA_020853155.1 Bryobacterales bacterium | reverse complement strand
TCGAACGCAGGATCGTCACAGCTTCCGGTCGGGATTCCGGCGACAAAATGCGGCTCTCCCGCGATAAGATTCTCGACTTGTCGCACAAGGCGATCACGGAACTTCGGCGAAGCCGCGACATCCGCATCCGGCGCGACCCCAACGACGTCCGGCTGGAGATCGTGAAGCAGATCACCGAGATTCTGCAACTCGAAGATCGCGCGGAAAGCGCCGCCCGCGCCAAGATCCGCACCCTGAAGCGAGAGGTGCTCGAAGGTTCCGACGAATGGGACATTCTGCACCGCCGCTACTATGCGGAAGAACTCAAGCGCTACGGCATCGACTTGGCGAAATAGCCCCTCACCGCGCCTGTTCGTTCGATTCCCGCTATCCCATCTGCTACGCTCAAGACCTTGGGAGGGTTAGCGCATCCGTATGTCCGGTGGAATTCTTGTCGTCGGCAGCCTGAATTGCGATTACGTCGCCCGCGTGCCGCGAATGCCTGGGCACGGTGAGACGCTCACGGGTAGCGCCTTACAGATCCATCCCGGCGGCAAGGGCGCCAACCAGGCCGTGGCGGCCGGGCGCATGGTCGACGCCAGCCTGGAAGTGCGCATGCTCGGTTGCGTGGGAGAAGACGCAGCGGGCGCGATGCTGCTCGACAGCTTGCGGGGCGCGGGGGTCGAAGATGGCGAAGTACAGCGGCTGAGCGATGTGCCCACCGGGTCCGCGCTCATCTGGGTGGCGGATTCCGGCGAGAATTCCATTGTGGTCATCCCCGGCGCCAACGCGCGCTTGAGCCCGGACGACATCCGCGCGCGGGAACCCCTTGTCTGGAAGACGCGCGTCGTCCTGCATCAGTTGGAAACACCGCTGGAAACGGTGCAAACCTCTCTCGAACTCGGCCAGTTGCGGCGGGTGATCACGATCCTCGATCCCGCCCCCGCCCAGCCGCTGCCTTCCGAACTATTGAGGGCTGTCGATTTGCTAACGCCGAATGAGACGGAAGCCGCCTTACTGCTCGGCGAAAAGGCGGGGCCACTCAGCGTCGCGGATGCAATCGCCATCGGGAAGCGTCTTCTTGAACGCGGTCCGCGCGCCGTAATTGTGAAGCTCGGGGCGAATGGCGCGGTGTTCGTCAATCGTTTGCAGGAGTTTCACGTTCCCGGTATTGCGGTGAAGGCCATCGACACCACGGCGGCCGGAGACACCTTCAATGGGGCGCTGGGCGCGGCCATCGCCGAAGGCATGGAGATGCCCGAGGCTGTACGTTTCGCGAACGCGGCGGCGGCGCTCTCCGTCACGCGGCACGGCGCGCAACCCTCCGTGCCGAGCCGCACGGACGTGGAGGCGCTGCTCGAAAGCTAGGCGGCCTTCCGGTTCTGCGAAGCCTATTGCATGGGAACCAGAGATCCGAGCAGCCAGTAACCTATTCCCAGCCCGGCAATGCCCAGAAAGCTGCCGAGAGGCAGTTCGTATGTGGCGAAGTCCTTCCGGGCCACAATCATGTAGATCACGCCAACGACCGTGCCCGCCACGGATGCCGCCATCAGGGAGAGCATCGCGCCCTGCAGGCCGAGGAAAGCTCCCAGAGTGGCCAACATCTTCACGTCCCCGAGGCCGAGGCCTTCCTTGTGGCGGATGCGGTAGTAGATCTCGCCGAGGACCCAGAGAATGCCGCTCAGCGCAACGGCCGCGAAGAGAGACTCCATGGCGCTAGCCAGCGGAAGGCCATACGTGCCTTGCAGAATGAAGACGAGCGCCCCGAACTTCACCGGAGCAAAGTAGGCGAAGATCACGCCCACCACGGCGCCGCCGAGCGTGAAGGCGTCCGGCAGAAACCGCTCCTCGAAATCGGAGACGATAAGCGTCACCATGATGGCCGCAAAGATCATGAACTTCAGCGAGTAGAGGAGCGGGAAGCCCTGGGCGGCGATAAACGCAAAGAGGATGCCAGTGAGCAGTTCCACCGCCGGATAGCGCCACGAAATCGCCGCCCCGCAGAGCCGGCATTTCCCACGCAAGAGCAGGTAGCTCAGCACCGGGATGTTGTCGTACCAAGCGAGTGTCTGGCCGCAATGCGGGCAAAACGAGCGTGCCGGGTCCCAGACCGCCATTTCCCGGGGCAGGCGGTGAATGCACACATTCAGGAAGCTGCCGATGATTAGGCCGAACAGAAAGGCGAGCCAGGGTTCGAAAGGCATCATAACGATTGATACGCCGCCAGCGTGTTCTCCACCATTTGATCCATGCGGAAGCGGGCCTCCACCGAAGCGCGCCCCGCTTGCCCAAGCCTCGCGGCGAGGGCGCCGTCGGCAAGCAGCAGATTCACCGCCGCCGCCACGGCCGAAGCCTCATTATCCACCAGAAGACCCGTCTTTCCATCCTCCACCACCTCGGCAAGAGCGGGGATGCGGCTCACCACCACCGGAATGCCCGCCGACATCGCAAGCAATGCAGCCGACCCCAGCCCTTCGGCGCGGCTGAGGTAGAGGAAGAGCTTCGCCGATTGAAACGCAGCGGGCAAATCGCGGCTGAAGGTCACGGAAAATCCGCCACTTGCCGCCGCCTCCCGCAGCAGGGAATTACACTTGCCGGGATCTCCGCTTTCGAGAGCGGCGATATCGCGCCGCACGGTGGGCGGAGGCAGAGGCGTAACGCCATCGTAAACGACGCGGATGCGTTCGGGAGGGATGCCCGCGCGGATCAGTTCCTCGCGGACCACCTCCGAAACCGCCAGAAAGAGGCAGGCGCGCGCATACTTCCAATGTGAAAGCAGCCCCTGCTTCACCGGAAAAGCCACGCGCCGCGACACCACCAGCCTTCGCGCCCCGGCCAGCGCAGCCATCGTATGCGAGGCGGCATCGTGGGCGTGCAAAATCGTGTTCGGCCCGCTTTCGCGCCACACCCGGCGTAAGCTGAACGCAGCCACCGGCAAAGAGCGTTCCCGCGCCGCCTGTAGGAGCGGCGAACCGGCGTGCGCCAGCAGCAGGCTCTCCACGCCACGCGCGAGCAGGCCTTCGTGCAGGCCGAGCGCCTGCCACTGGCCCCCGCGCATCTCACTGCCGGAATCGAGGTGGACGATTCTTGGGAGAGCGGGTTTGGCCGGTTCCGGACGAGCGTGCGAAGTTCCACTCATAAGCCCGCCGGCTAGCTGCCCGAGCCCATGATGCGGGCCTTGGCGTACTTCAGGAACGTGTAAGTCGCGGCCATGTAGGCGATGATGAAGCCTTCCAATCCATCCTGAAAACCCCGCTTGAGAATGTAGGTCCGGAAGAACGTCGCCGGAGGATCGAGGAACAGCCGCATCGAGGAAACGCGGATGCGCCGGGAGACGATCTCCTGGGCGGCCAGCGTCGTATAGCTGTTCATCGTCTTCACATGCTCGCTGAGCGATTCACAGGTGAAGTGCAGAAGGTTGCCCTCCAGGCGGCCGGTGCTGCCGGTCACACGCACGCTTTCGTGAACAAACTCTCCCACCCACTGGGCCTTGTCGCGGCGGTAGAGGCGCACCTTGCGGTCCGGGTACCAGCCGGAATGCAGAATCCAGCGGCCGAGATACTGGGCGAGCCGGGCGAACTCATAGGCGTCCGCTTCCGGCTTGCCCTTCTTGAGACGCCAGATCTCCGCTTCCAGGCCTTCGCTCAGGGCTTCGTCCGCGTCGATGGAAAGGATCCAATCGTAACGGGCGAGGCTGGCGGCATAGTTTTTCTGCGCGGCGTAGCCCAACCAGTGCGCCTCGATCACGCGAGCGCCGTGCAACTCCGCGATCTGGCAGGTGCGGTCCGTCGAGCCGCTATCGACCACGAGAATTTCATCGCAGCAGCGCAGGCTCTCAATCGCGCGGGCGATGTTCCGTTCTTCATTCAGCGCGATGATCGTTGCGGAAATCTGCACGGTTGAACGCCTGTCCCCTCAAGTCTTTGAAACGCCGCGAATTCACTCCACCTCTATTGACGTATATAGCGCCGGAGGATAAATGGGAACAGATCTTATTCATGATATCCTTCTCTGGGGTCCGTGCCGGGCGGCGTAATTCCCGCATCGGTTCATCCCCTTCGGTGCAACCGTCACTCCTGGAGGAAATGTACTATGTTACGTTCATCGCATTCGCCGTTCCTGGCCGCCGCGGCGCTCGCCTGCCTGGGCGCCCTTGGAACCTTGCCCGCCATGGCGGACACTTCCTTCACCGTCAAGCGGATGACGCGAACGGACGTGCCGTCGGGGAAAGGGCAGTGCGATATCCGGTTCCGCGTCGATAACGAGGTCGAGGTTGCGATTCGCGGCGATCGGGTGGACATCCGCACCATCGCGGGGCGGGATTCGCGCGATGACGGCTCTGAGTGCAACTTCCCCCTTCCCGTGGGAGAGGTGAACAACTTTCGCTGGGAGAAACGCGACGGACGGGGCCGGGTGGAGTTGATGGAAGAACCCACGCGCCGCAGCGGCAACCGCGCCATTTTCAACGTGCGGGATCCCGAGGGCGGGGATGGGCGCTACCATATCCGGCTGAACTGGGATATTTCAGGTTCTTCAAATATCTCCAGCAATCGTCCGGGCGGTCGCGGCGATGGCAATAGCGGGCGCGGCGGATCCTCCGGCAGCCGGGGCGATGGCTGGGGCTCCACGAATAACAGTAATAATTCCGGTTGGGGCAGCGGCTCCAGCAGCAATTCCGGTTGGGGAAGTTCGAGCGGTTGGGGGAATGTGCGCCCGCCGGCGAGCCTCAACACGAGCGGTCGCGGCACACTCTCGTGGGACAAACGCGCGAATCTTACCGCCAATCGCGCTTCGGTTCGGGTGAACGGCGACCGCGCCGATATCCGGGTGGAGACATCGGAGAACCGCACGGTGGAGTTCCGGGGCCGCGTGACCAGCTCCAGCAATGGCTTTTTTGAAGTGGATCTGGACGATTCGAGCGAAGGCGCGATCGACGGCGTGGCGCGGGTGGATTACCGCAACAACAACACGCTCGACCGGATCGATCTCTACGGGAATTCCGGCAACAGCCGCTTCCGCTTCGATTTCCGCCGCTAACGGGCCGGCGCCGGCTGGAACGGCACACCCTCAAGAGACCGCATGGAAGTGCCGATGAGAGTCTTTCGACTCTTGGAACGGAACAAACCATGCCATGAAGGCTAGCGAAACGGCACTTGATCTATCCGGCCTACCATCGGCGGCGTTGCCGCGGCGCCATTGGGCGCTGTGGCAACTGCCCGCGTTTCCCGCCGCGGCAGCGCGGTTGATGCACCTGCTGAACGACCCGAATGCGAGCTATTCGGAATTCGCCGACGTGATTGAGAGCGACCCGTCGTTCGCCTGGGAAGTGCTGAAGGCGGCGAACTCACCGCTGCTTGGCGTGCCTTTCGAAGTGGACGACATCCTTCACGCGGTCTCCATCGTGGGGGTGGAACGGGTGAAGGGCCTGGTGCTGGCAATCACCCTCTCGCGGGAGTTCCGGCATGCCTTCCGGGAGCCGCGGCTGGCGGATTGCTGGAGGCACTGCCTGGCGGTGGCGCACTTGAGCGCGGATCTGTCAATCCACTTCGACACCGATTCTGGCGTCGCCTACACGGCCGGTCTGCTGCACGATGTAGGGCGGATCGCGCTCATGAGCGCGTTTCCCCGGAAGTATGCCTCGATGATCGAGGAATCCTTCGAACGGCAAGTGGATATTCGCATCCTGGAACGCCAGTTCTTTGAGATGGACCACTGCACGGCCGGGGCGGCAATGATGCTGATCTGGAGGCTGCCGGTGAACCTGCGTGACGTTTGCTTGCGCCACCACGATTGGATTCCGGCGGAAGAGCGGAGCTTGCTGGCAAACGTGGCGGCGGCAAACCGGGTGGCCCATCGCGCCGGGTTTGAACCGGTCTTCGGTGCGGAACCGCATGAAACCCGCGAGGCGCTTCTTTCGGGTCTGCCCCCGCAGATTCATGCGTCCGCCGAATCGCTGGGCGAACGAATCAATGCCTACTGCCGGTCTCTCTAGGCGCGCAAGTCCCCGTCATGCCTTGATGCCGAAGGCCTTGTGGATATCGTTGAGCGTGATCGAACCCAGCAACTGATCCGGCCGGGCGCGGCTGACAATCGGCAGAATGGGCACCTTGCTCAACTTGCTGAGCGCTTCGTCGAGGGCAAGATCCATGTAGAGCCGGGGAAGGTCCGTGAGAGCGAAGGCCTCCGCAAGGGGTAGATCCCCCTTGCCTTGCTCCCTCGCCCGCTCGACGGCGGCGAGCGAAACGGAAGCCCACACGGCGCGGCGCGTGGACACGAGGGCGTAGGGGACGTCCGATTGCCTTAGCGCGTGGAGAGCTGCATCGACACTCATATCCCACGAAAGGGCGCGGCGCGTGCGCGACATCGCGTCTTCCACATGAAGGGATTCGCGCTCCCGCTGTTCTTCATTCGAAGGCAGGTCAAGCCCCTCATGACGGGCCATGAGTTCAAAGAAAGGCTCAGGCAAAAAACGCCGTGAAATCAGGTAAGCGATCGTGTTGGCGATCATCACGGGCAGGATGATGACATAGCTTGCGCTGACCTCGAAGACCATGAAGATGGAGGTCATCGGCGTGCGAAAGATGCCGGCGAACAGAGTGCCCATCCCCACCAGCACATAGGCGCTGCCAGCCACTTCCGGCATGCGCGGAATGTTCCCGATCAGCAGCCCGACGCCCCCGCCAAGGGTGGCGCCCATGAATAGGGTGGGGGCGAACATTCCGCCGGGAGTGCCGGCGCTAAAGCACAGCACCGTGGCGGCGAACTTCGCCAGGCAGAGAAGCAGCAGCATGTGCCAGCCGAACTCGTCATGCAGCGCGCTATCCACGGACTCATACCCCGCGCCCATGATGCCGGGGAGTCCCAGACCGATACAGCCAACCAGGAAGCCGGCGATCGCGGGCAGCGCATAGTGCCTCCAGGAACCGAGATCGCTGAAGCGCTCGCGGATGAAAACCAAAGCGCGGACAAAGGCAACGGAGACGAGGCCGCCCGCCACCCCCATCACGGCGTAGGCGACGAGTTCCAGGGGATCGCGGAACTGGAACTCCGGCACCCGGAAGAGCGGCTGATCTCCCAGGAAGGACCGCGTGACGACCACCGAGGAAACGGCGGAAAGAACAATGGAGCCGAGGACCCCCGCATTCCAGGAGCCGATCACCTCCTCAATGACAAACAACACAGCGGTGATGGGCGTATTGAACGCCGCGGCGATCCCGGCAGCCGCCCCCACGGGAGCGATCAGGCGCATGTGCTCCCTGGCCAAGTGGAAGCTGCGCCCGATGTAGGAGGCGACGCCCGCGCCCATTTGGAGCGCGGGGTCCTCGGGGCCAAGGGAATTGCCGGAACCGATCGAGATGGAACAGGCCAGAAATTTTCCGAACACGGACTGCAGGGGGATGTAGCCGTCCGAGATGTAGATCGCGGCCTTCGTGTTATTGATGCCGCTGCCTTCGGCGCGCGGAAACACTTCGCGAATAAGCAGAACCGAAACAAGCGCGCCAAAAGGAGGGAAAAGCAACGTGTAGACAAGGCTCTCTCCCACGGGAACGCCCAGCGTGCTCCACGAGATGAACTCGATCAGGAAATGGAAGCAAACCACCAGGAGACCGGAGAAGACGCCGATGAGGATGGAGAGCAACAGAAAGCGCTGCGCGGAACCGAACTGAGGAAGCGGGATGCCGCTTGCGTTGAAGTTGCGGTTGGCCAGGGTATCCGCGAGTTGCCTGCGCTTGGTCTCCAGGATTTCGGCAATGGTACTCATAACGCCAATCTTCCGCTGCTACTGCTCCACCGCCAGCGCCCGCGTGAGGTGTTCGACGGCGGGCTGCTCCGCCGGGTTCACGCAGAAATCGCTGCCATCGTGAAACAGGCGAATGGCAAGCTCAATCCGCGCGTCAATGGATTCGGCCGGGGGCGCGCCGCGGCGCCGCGTTTCGAGATGCGTAGCTGCCGCGGCCATATCGTCTTGCACTTCGGGCGGAAGCGATTTCCGATCCGCGCAGGCGGCTAGACGGTCCAGTGTAATTATTAGTAGATGCCCGGCGCGGTCTGCACTCACGTAAATACCCAGGCCGCGGCGCTTGGGGTTGAGCGCGCGAATCTGCTGAACGAGCGCCAACTGTTTTCGGACCTCCAGATTCTCCGGATTCGCGCGGGCCGCCCGCAAGAATGTCTGCTCCGATGCGGCAAAATTCCCGGTTTCGAGTTGCGCTTTGCCCAGCCCGGCGAGAGCTTCCGCGTTGCGTGGATACCGGCCCAGAACCCGGGTGAAGACGGTTTCGGCCTGCGCGGGGGCATGGGCGAACAGCATCAGATAGCCGGTATTGAGCAACTGGCCTGGATCGTCCCGGATGTCCGAGGCCAGGATGATGAGTTCGGCGCGAAGTTCTTCGATGCGATCTTCGGAGGCGAGGAAATGGGCGAGTTCAAAGCGGGTGTCGATCCGGTGATGCAGGGGATTGTCGGGCCACAACCCATAGATGGCGCGTTGATAATACTGCACCGCGCTATCCATGCTCGCAGCGCCTTCGCTGGCGGCAATGCGGGCCAGCAGGAGGTTGGCGGGCGCGTTCGTGGGGTCATCGCGCAGAATCTCGTCCAGTTGAATGCGGGCTTCTCCATAACGCTCCAACTGGATGAGGGTCAACGTGAACGCCATCCGGTAATCGCGATTCTTGCGCTCCAGGTGAAACGCGGCGCGCAGGTGGCGCAGCGCTTGTTCATGCAGGCCTTGCGCATTGAGGCCGCGGGCGCGCTCGAACTCTCCGCGGGCCAGCGTGTCGCGCGCCGCCCAGTAGCGCCCATTGAGAATGCCGGCGGTACTCGAAAGGATGAAGAGAGCGGCAAAGATCAACAGCGCCCGTTGCCCCACCTCGCCGAAGAAGGGGTGGAGCACAAGATGGTGATGAACCCGAGCGCGCAGAGACTGCCACGCATGCCGCACGCCCTGCCCGGAAATGGCCCCGGACTGGCTGCCGGCGAGCAGTTCCTTCAAAGAAGGGCGTTTTGGATGAGGTTCCCGGTCCACGTGCGCTTCGGTTCAGCCAGAGCGATGAATCTAGGTTCATTCTACTGAATGCCCATTTGGAAACCGGCTATGGACCAGTGCGTCCGCGCTGCAAGCAATGCGCGAGGGAGCTTGGCGGTCTAATCCGAAGGGGCTGCGCCAGCGGTTGCGTTCCGTTTCCAGGGCGAGGTCTCTAACGCCTCCTCTGCCGCGCGCCAGGTGTTGGAGTGGATCTCTACGGTGTCTTCCACCTGGCGCGCATAGCCGCCGGCCAACGTAATCACAACCGGTATCTTCATTTCGAGGGCACGCCCCACAACGAAGCGGTCTCGCGCGTGCAAGCCCTCCTTCGTGAGGTTCAGGCCGCCAAGTTGATCGTCAATATACGGGTCCGCTCCGGCGACATAGAAGAGCATGTCGGGCCGCACCAGTTCGAGCACCGGCGCCAGACCATGCCGCAGTTTTTCGAGATACTCGATATCCCCAACGCCATCTTCCAGATTGATATCGAGATCGGAAGGGGGCTTCACCGCCGGGTAATTGTGTAACTGGTGAATCGATAGGGTGAAGACGCTCTCATCGCCCGCGAAGATCACGGCCGTGCCGTTGCCCTGATGCACATCGACGTCCACCACCACCGCCTTGCGGATCAACTCCTCCCGCTGCAACACGCGAATCGCGACAGCGACATCGTGGATGGCGCAGAAGCCCTCGCCATGGCCGGGGAATGCGTGATGAAAGCCGCCGCCCACGTTGAACGCCGCGCCGTGGGCGAGAGCCAGCCGCCCCGCGAGGGTCGTGCCTCCCGCCGATAACCAGAACGCATCCACCATCTGCCGGGAGTAAGGCACCTCCAACTGCAGGATCTCCTGATAGGATATGGTTCCCTTGCGCAGCTTGTTGATCCACGCTTCGTCATGCACCAGGCGCAATTGCTCATCGGTTGCCATGACGGGCGTATGAAAATCGGCTTCCGCCGCCTCTCCCGTGCGGAGACGCAGTTCGTGGATCATTCGGTACTTTTGAGAGGGGAAAACGTGACGGCCGAAGTGCAGGTCGTATTGCTCATGAAACACCAGCGGGACGCGAGCCATTGTGTAATTATCATGTCACGGTCCCATGGCGCCGATGGAGTGGGAGGGGGCCGGAATGTGCGCCGTACGCAGCAAACGGGCGACAATGGGGGAAGAATGCGCCGGGCGCGATGGACCGCGCCCCCGTTCGACGCTAACCGGCGTCGGCGGCGCTGGGCTGTTGACAGGCAGCATGATGGGTGAGAGGAGAGAACCGATCGGCGAATCGGACGTTGCGCAGACGGTGGAAGCCGACGGCGTTGACCGGGAACGAATGAGAAAGAATCCACACTTGGTTCCGAAATCGCTCGTCCGTCCTGCAAGCAAGCGCACACGCGATTGGAAGCGCCGCACGCTGATTGGCGCTACGGGAACCGCACTGGGCCTCACGGGCGCAGCCTACGCCGCGTACCGGGCCGCGCCCGGCTTCTGGAAAAACTTCTACGCGGATCTGCACCGGCCCTTGTTGGACCCTGCTTCGATTCCGAACCCCTCGCTCTGGCCGGACACGGGCGCCCACGCCGCCTGGCTGGGGCATAGCACCGTGCTGCTGAAGGTGAACGGCTTCACGATCCTCACAGACCCCATCTTCAGCGACCACGCGGGAATCCATCTCGGCATGGTTTCCGTGGGCGTCAAGCGCCAGACCCGCTCCGCCCTGGAGCCGGAAGATCTGCCGCCAATCGATCTCATTCTCAGTTCGCATGCGCACAGGGATCATCTGGACGTTCCGTCGCTGCGCTGGCTGCAATCTCCGGAGACGACGGTGTTGATGGCGCGGCACACCAGCAATCTGATTCGCGGCCTCCAGTTCAAGGAAGTGCGCGAGTTGGGCTGGGGAGATCGCACTCGTGTTGGACCGGCCAGCGTTCTTGGGACAGAGGTGAACCACTGGGGCGCGCGCATGCGCGTGGACACCTACCGGGGCTACAACGGATACCGGATCGAAGTGGATGGGGTGAGCATTCTTTTTGCGGGGGACACCGCGCAGAGCGATGCCTTTCGAGGCCTGCGGAGCCGCAAACCCCATTCGCTGGTCATCATGCCCATTGGCGCCTACAACCCGTGGATCCGCTACCATTGCACGCCGGAGCAGGCCTGGACGATGGCCGCCGAGGCCGGGTTCGAGTTTCTGATGCCGGTGCACCACCAGACGTTTGCGCTCAGCCAGGAGCCATCGCATGAACCGATTGAGCGCCTGTTAAGAGCCGCCCGCGGCCATGAAGACCGGATCGCACTTCAGGAAATCGGGCAGGAGTTTCACCTGGGCTGACGAGATCAGGGAACCACGTCCCGCGGCTGGCTGATCACCGTAATCAACGGATGCACGGCAATCGCGCGGAACTCATATTCGAGCGTGGGATCCAAGCCCATGATGTTTGTCTGAAAGCGGCCGTTCGCCTTGAGCGGCATGGGCGGCGAATCCACCCACGGCTCCGGATTGTCGTAGAGCTCGTCCACTCGCTGTTTACGCCGGTATTGGAAGCGTGCTTCTACTTGCTCTCCCGCGGCCAGCCCGAGCAAGTCCGCCTCCAAAATGGCGATGCCGCGGGGCTTATCCCAAACACTCCGCGCCGCCACGACTCGCGGAGGCAAAAAGCCGGGCAGGGCGTGGGTGATCTTCAGCACCACGGGATTCGGGCTTTTCCGGTTGTCATAGAAGCGTTGCGCGCGGGTTGCGTGGATCTTCAGGCCTTCGCTCGTTTGCGTGAACGTCGTTCGCGGGACGACATCGGCGCGGTACTCCAGCACTTCCCCGCTCTGGCCAAGGACCGAAATTTCCGAATTGGAGGTGGCTTTCACGCTGAGCAGCGTAATGTCCCTGGGCGTACCCCATTTCCATTCCTGTTTCTGTTCCACGATGGCATACACGGTTTCGCTGTCTTTCGCGCGCGTGAACCAGATCTCGTTCTCATTCGTAACCACCCACGGACGCACGTTGTAGATCGCATCCCGGTTGGCCATCATCCAAAGCCCGATTTCCCGAAGCCGGTCCGATTGCTCCCGTGGCAGCTCTCCGGTGGGCATCGGGCCGACGTTCAGCAGCAGGTTTCCGCCTTTGGCGCGGGTTTCGACGAGCATCTCGATCAGCTCACGCGCCGATTTGTAGCTCTCATTCACCGGGCGATACTGCCAGGAATTGCCCATGGTGATGCAACTCTCCCAGGCGCCTTCCGGCGCGGCGCCGGGTATGTTTTGCTCCGGCGTGGCGATGGCTCCGCGCGTAACTACGGTCTTCGGCTGCAAATCCCAGGCGAGTTCGCGCAAGCCTTCCGGAGGACCGTCGATGAAGAAGTAATCCACCGGCCCATAGTTGGTGTAAAGTTCGCGAACCTGAGCGCGATCAAGGGCCATCAAGCCGGGGTTGTTCACCGGGTAGACGTCGTCCCGGTTGCGATCGATTGGCTTGCCGTTTTGGTAGAGCCAGTGAAAATCGTCCGGCGAAAAGTAGAAGCCGATGGCGATCCCTTCGGCGCGGAAAGCATCCACCAGTTCGGCGGTGAGATCCCGGCCGAACGGCGTATTCATTACGTTGAACT
>JADYZL010000022.1 GCA_020853155.1 Bryobacterales bacterium | reverse complement strand
GGGAACCTGCATATCCTGCATGGTGATCGTGATTTGCAGGTAGGAGGTGGGCCGGTATATCGTGGTGATTTGGGACGGATTGTAGCCTGTCACCCGCTGCGCGCTCGCCAACGCCGTCACCGAGAGCAGGCAAGCCAATCCGATCCACGATCGCAACCGCATTCGTATCTCCATTCCCAAGTTCGAAGCCCGCGGAGACGAATTTCGAAAAGATCCGCGGTCTTGTACAAGCGCGCCACTGAATGGCGGCGGGCGAACCCCTCGCCGTCAAATCTACCATCAATGAACGCTGGCGCAGGTTTATTGCAGGCTTGCGCGTCCGCCGGAACCGCCGCGGCCACCCTGATAGAGCGGGACATACACGGTTCGAGCGGAATCGCCCTGCACGTCCAGCAGCAACATCGGGCCACTGCTCGCATCGGTCAATTGGAAGACCGCGCGGGAGTTCATCCGTCGGACGCCCGTGGGCGCTTCCGGCAGATCCAGTTGCGTCGCAGCCCCGGTAGCGAGATCAATCAACGTCGCCTTGCGGTTGGCGGCGCTCGCCACGGCGATGGTCCGGTTGTCGCCGCTCAGCGCGAGGCCGACGGGAGATTCGATTCCCTGGGCGCTCGATGCCACGAGGGCGAGCGTGGGATTCTGTAGCGCAAGGTCCGCTTCGTAAACAGCGTTCTGCGCCGCATCCAGGATGGCCGCGCGCTCGGAACCGCGGAAGAATGCCACGTCAGTAGCGCCGGGCAACACCGCCACGCTTCGCACGCCTTCCGCGGCGGCGCGCAGCAGGGAACTGCCGGAAGCATCCCGCGTCAGCAGGGCCGGATCTTTCAACCCATCGGCGAGCGCAATCCGGGAGACCGGCGCGGAGAGCGAAACGGCAAAGCTGCGTTCGAGGTGGGGCGTTCCATTGCTCACCGCGTAAATGGAAAGTTTGCCGCTGGCGGCGGCGTACGCGGCGAAGCCATCGCCGCTCGGTGAGGTCGCCAACTGCGTCACGCCGTCGAGCCCCGCCAGTTCGGCGCCGGAACTGCCGCGCGGTCCCGGCTGTCCATAGAACCAAGCCTTGCCACTCTCATCGGAGACGACGGCATAGTCGGCGGAAGGGGCGATGGCGGAGCATTGGATCGCTGAACCCCGGTGCACGGGAGCGCCCATGGTGGAAGACCCCGCAATCCCGCTCACCATGTGCAAATTCCCCGTGGAGGCATCCACGACATAGCCGAGCGTGGGGCCGGTGACGCTGGACCCACGTTCTCCGCTGGCCACGCCCTGATCCAGCGAGCCGAACCCGCCGCGGCCCGATGAGCCTCGGCCGCTTTGCGCGGCGAGCATTCCCGTGGAAAGGGCGAATGCCAGTCCGATTGTCATCCAACGAAGTGCCTGCGTTCTCATCGATCCCTTCCTCAAACTTAGTGCTTCTTGTTTCACCGTTAGACCGGAATCCTTACGGCGCGCCCACGCTGGGAGCCCCGATTGCGATGGCCGTAGGTGTCCGTGAAGGGCCGCCCGGGCCGGAGCCCCCGCCATTGCTGTTATCCCGCGTGGCGGCATACACGCCGCCGCCAACGGCGGCCGCCGCGGCAATGCCGATGATCACCAGCACCTTGGCGGAGATGCCTGCGGCCGTTGCCGCTGCGGCGCCCCCTCCGGCCCCAGCAGCCGCCGCCGCGCCGGCGAGTGCATTCGTCTGGTTGACTACCGCCGTTGCGGTAGCACCCTGGAAGGAGGCTGTTACGCGGATGGCGAAATCGCCGGTGACGTTATTGGGCCGTAAGCCGCGCGCCACCGCTTCGCCGTTCTGGTTCGTCTGCACGGTTACCATGTTCTGGTTTCCGGGAAAGGTACCGCCCGCGCCATCGCCGGGCAACAGAAATACAACGGTCGCTCCCGCAACGGGCTTATGGTTTTCGTCTTCCACTCGGACGATGGGTTCCCGCGCCACGCGCTGCCGGATGTTGTTTACCGCGCCCTCCCCTTCCACGATCACGATGTTTAGGGTGAGTTTCGCCGGGGCGGCCGTCTGCCCGAAGCCTGTCCCCGGCGCGGCGAGCATCGCCAAGCACAGCAACACCGCGAGCACCGTGCGCGCTGAATTCCACGCGCCGAAGATCCGGAAGTCATTTCGAGTCATAATCCCCTCTGTTGCACCATTCGCCAGTCGCGTACCCACTCCATCGTAACCGATGTTTGTTCCGACAGAGGCGCTCTTTTCGGTATGCCCCACCACCGGATGAGCGGCAATAAGAAGATCGCCGCTTCCCGAGGGGCCTAAAACAGAATGCGCGAAAGCATCTTTCCAGGGTTCAGTGAGGCTCCGGGTTGCGATGGGACGGGTGAAAACTCCTTCTCGCGCAAACGATCCGCGCGAGCGGACCGGCGCATGGTGCTAGCAATATAGTGCCTCCCGCGCGAAGGAAATCTCAGCAAATCGGCGCGGCCGGGATTTTTTCTGGTTTTTTGCGTCCGGTTTCCGTTGGATTTGCGCCATAGCTAATGGAAGCACTCGGATAAGCGCCCCTCTGTTCGGAATTGCCGTATGACGGCCGGCGTTGGGCGCCGGGCACGCGCTTCCATTCTCCGGCCGGCGATATCGGAGCAGACCAAAGAGTTTTCAATTCGTTTACACTGGTTTCCAACCAGATCCAGCCCGATGCCAGCTTTTCAACTCGTTATCGATCAGGCCGGTGAACGGACACGCCAGTACCCGCTGGAAGCAGATCGGGTGCACGTGGGCCGCTCCACGGGAAACGAACTCAGCTTCCCGGAGGATCCGCGTCTCTCCCGAACACATCTCGTCTTCGAGCGGCGCGGAGATCTGTGGATGGTGCGGGATCTCAGCAGCAAGAACGGCACGTTCGTCAATGGGCACCGCGTCCGGATGGAACTCCCGCTCGCGGCAGGCGACGTCGTCTCCGCCGGGGAACTCAGCATCCGCTTGGCGGAGATGGAAACCGCGGATACCGCGCACAACGTGACGTTCGTGGGCGAGGAGGCGGGCGGCGAGGAGCACCCCTTCTCCAAAACCGTTGTGGCGGACCTCAGTTCGTTCCTGAAAGGTCCGTCCGCGGCAGGCGAGCAGCCGGGGGTTGCCCAGAAGCAGATGGAGGCGCTCGTGCGCGCCGGGCGCGAACTCGCGGGGCTGCGGCCGCTGAATGAACTCTTCGAACTCATCCTCGACCTATCGCTCTCCGCCGTCTCGGCGCGCCGGGGCGTCCTGATGCTGCTCGAAGAAGGGAAGCTTTCCCCGAAGGCAGCCAAAGGGGATAACTTCCGCATCAGCAAGGCGGTGTGCGAACAGGTGATGGAGCACCGCAAATCGCTGCTCGTGAAGGATACGCAGTTCGAGCAGGCGTTGATGTCGAGCCATAGCATCGCCGCCGAGGCGGTGAAGAGCCTGATCGCCGTGCCGCTCCAGACCAATAACGATGTGATCGGGCTGATTTATCTCGATACCCCGCACATTATCGCTCCCTTCACGGAAGACGACCTTTCTCTATTGACCGTCATGGCCAACGTGGCCGCGATTCGCCTGGAGCACGCACGTCTGGCCGCGGTGGAGCAGGCCGAGCGCATCATGCAGCGCGATCTTGAACAGGCGGGCGAAATCCAGAGAGGGCTCCTGCCCGATGCGCCGCCCGATGCGCCGGGCCTCGAAGTGGCGGGCTTCAACGAACCGTGCCGAACGGTGGGCGGCGATTATTACGATTTCTTCCCGTATCCGGACGGGCGCCTGGCCGTGGTGCTGGCCGATGTGGCCGGGAAGGGCATGCCAGCCTCCCTCATGATGTCGAGCCTCCACGCGCGTTCCCATCTCCTGCTCGAGGAAGCGGCTTCGCCCGCGGCGTTTCTCACTCGCCTCAACCGATCCATGGTGGGGTTCTGCCCGGCGAATCGCTTCATCACGATGGCCGCCATTCTGGTGGATCCGGCCACGGGCAGCGTCCAATACGCGAGCGCGGGCCACAACCCCGCAGTCCTCGGCCGCGCGACTGGGGAACCGGAACTGATCCGGGATTCCGGACTCATCCTCGGCATCCTCAAGGTGGCCGCGTATGAAGACCGCGAGGTGCAACTCAACGAAGGCGATCTGCTCGTGCTCTATAGCGATGGCATCAGTGAGGCCACGCGGGCGGGCGAGGACGAAGAGTTCGGCGAAGAGCGGCTATGCCGGGTATTGGGCGCGAATTCCCATCTGCCCGCGGCGCAATTGATCGACGCCGTTCTGCGGGCGCGGGAGAACTTCACCCGGCAGGCGCCCAATTTCGACGACGCAACCCTGGTCGTCATTCGCAGAGGCAGATCGAAAGACGTACCCACGTGGAGCACCCTAACCGGCGATTAGGCTGCGAGGCCTTGCGGCAGTGGTGAGCGGCGTGGAGGGAATGGCTCGGGTTTCGCGGCAGCCCGTCAATTCACTGGCTTCTTCATCAGCCACGCTTCGGCAAGGATCGTCCCCCAGCCTCCCGTGTTCCGCCATACTTCGCGGGAGATGCGGTCTCCTCGCGCGACATCGGGCGAGCGCTCGAAGCGGATGACGAGTTCCCCATCGCGGATGGCCGCGGCGGGGATGTCGTAAGTAAAGAAATCGCTCATGCCTTCGGGAACTTCCACGTCTTTCACGAGCACGAGGTCTCCGGCGTAGATGGTTTGAGAGTGCTGGTTCATCCGTTCCCGATAACGATCCTGATAGCGCGGCCGGACGAGCGTGAAGCGAATGCGCCAGGATGCGCCGGGATCCAGCCCCTTGTAGCGCAAAACGACCCCCTCGTCTTCATCCTGCGTGTAATGCATGGTGCGCTGGGAGGGACGATTTCCCTCCGAGAGCATCTCCGGCACGAACGGCTGTCCGAAATCGTAGGGGTATCCGTTCACGATGTGGGGCGCGGCCGTGAGCGAACCGACGTCATCATAGAAGCCGCCTTCGCCGGGGTCATGGTAAGCGACGATCGTCCGCAGAAGCTCTGCGCGCTTCTCCCCCGATGCGGCTTTCGCTCGCTCCAGTTGCCGTTTGAGCCAACCGAGGCCGATGAAGTCATGCTGGAGATTGAAGATGCCTTCGCTGCGCACTCCGAAAAGCCGGTTGCTTTCTTCACCGAGGCGCTCCGCTTCCTCTCGCAAACCACGCATCGCGGGGGTTTCCGGCAAGCCGTTCATTGAGGAGATGGCACGGCCAATGGAGGCATCGGAACCATCCGCGCCGATGGCCTTCTCGATGTGCGCCTGCAGGCTGGTCTGCTGCGCTACGCGAAGCTGTACATAGCGGTCAATGGCCGCCTTCTGCGCAAATTCAAGCCACAGCCAGTTCGATTTGCGGCGGGTGGGCGTCATGGCGTTGCCGGCTTTGTGGACGAGGTCGTAATAGCGGGAGATTCCTACCTTCCGGATGATGGGTTCGGCGGGGTTCTCCACCAGGTAGGCTTCGAGATCAAAGAGCGCCTTGGCCATAAGCGGCGCGGCGGCGGGGCCAAACCAGGCGCGTGTGTACTCGTTCACCACATCGTCGAGACTCGATTGCGGAGACCATAGCATCCGCTGCCACATCCACTGGTTGAAATGGTCGTGCGTTCCGCTCGAATGCGTCACATCCCCGATGCCGTAACGCATGGTCTGGTTGAAGTACCAGTGGAGATAGCGAGGCCAGGCGAAGAAGGTGAGGCGGTCATAGACCATGGTAAGCGCGCGATCCGGTTGCCGCTCGTAGAGCCAGTGGTTCCAGTGCGGAGGCCGGTCGCCGTTGCCGTCCGCGCGCGGGGGTGCCTGCGCGTAGCCGTTCTGCGAATAGCGCCAATGAGTGATCTCGTTGAAGAAGACAAGATCCTGCCCTGGCGGCAACTGGTGCAGGATCTCCTGGGGGTAGCGGCCGGGTGACCCGAAGCCGGGATAGCGAAACAGATCCATGCGGTGATCCTGCCGGTGGCCGGGCTGCCAGCTCATGGCATCGGAGCCGGGCCCGTATGCAAAGGCGCGCAGCCAGGGGCGCGGCTTTTCGCGCAAGTATTCGAAGATGGCGAGATCTCCGGCGTTATCGAATTTCTGATTCGTAATAAAAAACTGCGCGAGGGGTTGGTGCTTGCGGATGACCGCGGCGATGTCCTCGGTGAGGTGGATGAACGTCTTTCCGTAGGGCTTGCACCGGTCGCATTCGCAGCCGCCACCGTCTCCTCCGGCGAAGCGGATGTAATCGATCGGCGGAAGGTTGCGGTAGCGTTCCTCCGCGTTCCTGATCAGAGCTTCGCGCGCCGCGGGTACGGACGGGCAGAGAAAGTTCTGGCGACCGATCGATTCCGAAGCCCGCCACTCCGGCGGACCCACCCCCATGTTGGGATTATCATGGGCCAGGGTCTTCAGGCCGAATTCCTGTGCGACGCGGAAGCGCACGTCCCGCGTTCCAAGCTCTTCTTCAATTTCCACCGTGTTCAGGCCAGCCAGGGCGAAATCGAGGATAGCGCGGCGCAACTCGGCATCACTCCATTTCCGGGCCTGCCCCTTCGTGAGCGCAACCCCGCTCTGGCCGAACTGCGTGCCTCGAATCTCGAAGGCGGGCGCCGTGCGGATGTGGAGGTCACCCGGAAACGCGAAGGCGGTTTCGCCAATCTCCATGCGGCGCAGAATCTCACCGGCCGCGTAGAGCACGCCGCGTTCATCGATTCCGGCGGCAAGAACCGGTCTGCTTTCCGCGTCGCCGGAGGTTTGGAGAAGGAAACCCTCTGGCCCTGGGGCGAGCCCGGTCAACGGCGGAACCCCTCGCGCATCCATCGCGCGAAGGAGTTCCGGGTGGTGGGCGGGAATTCCAAGAAGGATCTGGAGTGTCCCGGCCTCCGCCGCCGGCGCTTGCTCCGTCACGCGGGCCAAGAGCGCGGATGGTTCCGAGATCCTCTCGGCGAGCAGGGCAGCCACGCGCCGTTCGATGGGGCTGGCCTGCGCTCCGACGACGATGACCGCGCTCCGGTAAGTGGCGGCAAACCCAGCGCCTGCACACAGGCATAGCAAGAACGCGCAGACGCGAATTCGGGAAAGCATGGTGATCTTCATGGTAACGGGCCGGGTCATCCGCCGGGCATCCGGCACGTCGCCCGCGAATCGCTTCCCGCCACCCTACTTCACGCTCCAGACGGGCATTCGGTTTCTGCCGCTGGAAGTCAACTGCTGCACTTGCGTGCCGTCGGCGAGCATGGTCCAGATCTGGGATTGCCCGTTACGGTTGGAACCAAAGACCAGCCTGCGCCCGTCGGGAGACCACCATGGATTTTCGTTCCGCCCGCTCCCGTATGTGAGTTGGGTGTATTGGCGGCTGATGGTATCCATGATGAAGATGTTGTAGTTGCCCGGCTCATACCCGCGGGACCAGGCGAATGCCATGGTCTCGCCGTCCGGATTCCAGGCCGGGTTGTGCGCCTCGCCCGTGCCCTCGGTAAGCCGTTCTGCGTTTGCGCCGTCGGCATTCATTTTGTAGATTTGCGGGGTGCCACCGCGGTCCGAGACGAAGAGAATATCCGCGCCGGTCTTGGGGTTCACGCGTGGCGATACCTCCACCGCGCCGGAATAAGTCAAACGCCGCATTCCCGCCCCGTTGATGCCCGCCGTATAAATCTGGGTGCTCTTGCCGTCGGCGGTGGAAGAGAAATAGATGTGCGCGTTATCTTTGGTGATTTCCGGCGTGGCGTTCATTGAGGCCCCCGCGTTTACGAACGGCAGGCGCTGCTGCGTTTCCGCGGAATAGACGCGGATTTTCGGCGTGCCTTCGGCGAACGTCGTGAAGGCGAGCAGACTGCCATCCGGCGAGATGGTGGGCATCAGCGTCAGCGCGCGCAATTGCGTGAACTGCTTCTGCTCCGTGCCGTCGAAATTCATACTCCAGATTTCGTCGTTGCCGGTCCGGTTGCTGACAAAGAAGATACGGGTGCCTGACAGGGTACGGCTGCCAAACTGCTTGAGGATATCGTTGGCGAACTCGTGCGCGACCGCTCTCGCCCCGGCGTCGTCGAGGGAGCCGTAATACATCTTGCCGAAGACTTCGGCGTTCGCGAGGTCCGGTTCGTTCACGTTGTAGAGATAGCCGAACAGCACCAGGCGTCCACTCTGCTCGGCGGCATAACCTACGGCCAGCCAGTTGGCCTCGACGGGGGGCTGGCTCCAATCGCGGAGATAGAGCCCGTTGCCGTAGCGGTTGCCTTCCGGCGGGCGAAAATCCTCGCGCCGTTGTGGCACCTGGAGCGGGTACATGCTTTTGGGCTGTACCTTGAAGACGCCCGACATCTCCACGTCGGTATAGAGAGTCTGGTTCAGCACGGGCATCAGATCCAGGGCGGCGCCCGTGCCGCGTAAATCCGGCAGCGCGATCTTCGGGCGGGAGGTGCCGAGGATCTTGAGGACGATATCGGACGTCCTTTCACTCTGGGACCAGGCTAAGCCAAGGCTCAAGAGTAGCCCCGTCAGCCCGAGGAGGCCAAACAATCCAACGCGAAAAGATTTTGTATTTTTCATCGGCGAAACTCGAAAGCGATCTCAACAGTTGCTTCATTGCGTTCGAACCCGGCAGGAAGGGGCGGAAACTTGCCGACATCCTGAATGGCTCGCAGAATGGAGTAATCCACGGCGGAAACACCGCTATACTGCACCAGGGTGACGTTGCTCACGCTGCCGTCGCGCCGGATGACAAAAGAGGCTCGCGCCATGGGTGCGGAGGTGATGTTCGGCGGGATGCGATCCGTCCGCCAGTTGCGCTGAATGAGGTCGCGAATCTGCTGGGCATAGTAACCAAACCGGCCGCCGAAGGGCATGCTCACCCCGACGCCGCCGCCTTCGCCGCCACTGCCGCCAAACTGGGGTGAAACCACCGCTGCGCCCTGGGAGCTAAATACCTGGTTGCTGGGAGTCTCCGGCAAGTTGCGCCTGCGGCTGGTGGTTTCCTTGTTTACCTGCGGCTTCCCCTGGAGAGAAATGGCCGTTTCTTCCGCTTCCCGCGTCTTCGATTGATCCCTGGTGGCGGGTTGCGGCGCTTGCGGCACCTGGGATTCGGTATCGTTCGCCACCGGGTTCGGGCGCCCGCTGCGCGCCGGCAACGGAATGGTCTTCACCGGGGAGATGCCGACGGAACCGCCAAAGGTGGGGTTCGGGTCACCAAAAGGCTCGCCCACAGGCCCGAACAAGCGCAACTGTACAAGGACGACCGCCAGCACGATTGCGCCGTGCAGCAGTAAGGAATTCACCAGCGGCCCCTTAAGAGGTTGCTGGCGGTCCAGGATGTCAGTCTGCGTTACCATTTGTTCTCAAGTCGGGCGATGGTCTTCGGTTTGCACCGTGTTACCGCTTTGCACCGTGTCCTCTGTTGGCACCCTGTCCTCTGTAGGCACTGTGCGCGTAGCCTCCGCCTGGCTCGCTTTCGCGAGGCGCCGCCGCACTCTCATTTTCCCATCTTCGAACGACTACCGCCCACGACGGGGCGCTTCGTCAATGGGTTGCGTCACCATGCGGACGGCCAGTTTGCCGTCGCCCAGCACGCTAATCACATTGGCCATCGGTTCCCAGATGACGTTCTTATCCGCGCGGACATAAACACCCTGCTGGCCGGGGTACTTCGCCTTAATCGCGGCCACCAGTTGGTTGATGTTCACCGGCTTCTCGCTTAGATAGACTTCCCCCTCCTTGGTGAGGGTCACGACGGGGAGTTCCTCTGACGTGTTGCGCACCGTTCGCACTCTGGGCACTTCCACTTCCAGGCCGAATTCCATCACGTGGGCGGTCAGCATGAAGATGATCAGCAGCACGAGAACGACGTCGACGAGAGGGACGACGTTCATCTCCGAGATGGCTCCATTCATCCGGCGGCGCCTGCCGAATGGGCTGCTGCCGAAGCCGCCGCCGTTGCCGCCCCCGTTCCCGTTGCTACCCGCAGTGATTCCCATGCTTAACCCTCGAAGGTGCGGTCCACCAGATTCATGAACTCGAGCGCGAAATCGTCGAGCCGCGCCCCCACCTTCTGCACTTGCGCGCCGAAGTGGTTATACGCCACCGCCGCCGGGATGGCCGCGCCCAAGCCGAGCGCCGTCGCCACCAGGGCCTCGGAAATGCCGGGGGCGACATAGCGCAAACTGGCGCTGCCGGCCGTCGCCAGGCCTTGGAACGCGCCGATGATGCCCCAGACGGTGCCAAACAATCCGATGAAGGGGCACACGGAGGCGGTCGTCGCCAGCCAGCTCAAATTCGTCTCCAGCCGGGAGGTCTCCGCATTGATGCCGAGCATCAGGCTGCGTTCCACGGAGCCTCGGTTGATGAGAGAGCCTTTGGCCCGGGCCTGCCGCGCCACTTCGTCGTAGCCGAACTCAAACACCGTTACGACGGGCGCGGGGCGGAATTGTTCGGCGGCCATGGCCACCGCTTCCAGGCCGGGCGACTTGCGGAATGCTCGCAGGAAACGGTCGTTCGCTCCCTGAACAGCCCGCATTTCCTTCCATTTGGCAAAAACGATGGTCCAGGAAAAAATGGAAAACGCCACCAGAATCACGTCGATGGTGAGCGCCAACGGGCTGGCTTGCATCACCAGTTCGAGGAGCCCCTTCTGTGGCAGGTCCGCCAGTTCCTCGGGTGGAGGCAGATTCTCCGAGGCTACCTGCGCCGCCTGCTGGGCGGCCTGCAAAAAGAACGCGAGAACCGCGGTAGCTATCAACCCTTACCTCCCTATTCCTTGCCGGACCGTGCTTTCCGCCGGGCTGGTTTCCCAGAAGTCCGCCGTATCCGTGCAAGGACGATCTCAAAAAATGAACTCGCACCTTATATCATAAAACCAAAAGGCAGGAAAAATGGTTTGTTCGAAATGGCGCTGAATTTCCATTCGCCGGTCCAGCTTTCCACACGGAGGCGCAATCGCCTCTTTCCCCTAGACGCATCGCAGCGGCAAATGGCCGATCTTCCACTCGAATTCGCGGTCTGCCGCGATGCGTTCACCTGCAAAGTTCGCGTGGCAGCGTACACTTAATCTGAGCGTACGACGCTTTGCTCATCCCATGCGCTTTGGATTGATTGCCGGCAACGGCCAGTTTCCCTTACTTGCGTTACAGGCGGCCCGGCAGGCCGGCGATGAGGCTGTGGCCTTTGGGATTCGCGAAGAGGCGTCCGAGAGGATTGAAGAGTTTGCCGCCAGCACGCATTGGATATCGCTTGGCCAACTCGGAAAGCTGATTGATCTGTGCCGCCAGGAAGGCATCACCCAACTGATGATGGCCGGGCAGGTGAAACACGGGCAGATCTTTTCCCGGATTCGTCCGGATTGGAAACTGGTGAAAGTGCTGGCATCGCTCGCCAGCCAGAATACGGATTCCCTGATCGGTGGCGTAATCCGGGCTCTGGAAGCCGAGGGGATTCAACTGGTGGATTCGACGCGACTCCTCAAGACCATGCTAGCGGGCGAGGGAGTGCAGACGCGCCGGAAGCCAACTCGGGAAGAACGCGCCGATCTCGATTATGGCCGCCGCATCGCCGCGGCGCTCTCCCAGGTGGATGTGGGCCAGAGCGTCGCCATTTGCGAACGGGCGTGCGTCGCGCTCGAAGCCATGGAGGGGACGGATGCCATGCTGCGCCGCGCGGCCGGCCTCGTGGAGGGCCGCGCAATCTGCCTGGTGAAGGGGTCCCGGCGGCGGCGTCACCTGTTGTTTGACGTTCCCGTTCTGGGCATGGCCTCCATCCCCGTGCTCAAGGAAACCCGCACTACGGCGATTGCGGTGGATTGCGGACGAACGCTACTGCTCGAGAAGCGAGAATTTCTGCTAGCGCTCGATGAGATCGGCGTTACTCTGGTTGGAGAGCCGCCATCGGATGCGGTGAATGCGGGGGAGGTTGCCGGTTGAGACACGCTCGCCCGGGAGCGAGGCCGGAAGGGGGCTAAAGGCTACTCGTGGCGGGCCGATAATAGACTGAAGCCGATATTACGATTGCCATGGTTGATCTCCCAAATCCTTCGTTCCCCGGAAAAGTGGAACCGGAGCCGCCCACGGGGCAGGCGGCCGCCGATGATGTTCCGGCAATACCGCGGAGAAACCCCGTTCCCGACGACCACTGGCTGTGCTCGGAATTGGTTTCGGTCATTTGGGCCGATACCACGGGCGCGGAGCACGCGCTGGTGGCAAATCTCGAAGAGATCTGGCGAGAGGGTGCGGCTCTCGATACGGAGGAGCCCCTTCCGTGCGGCGTCGCCGTGCAGTTGCTGCCTGGCGGCGACCCGGACGAACCCGCTGCTAGCGTTTCAAGCGCCGGCGCCCAGGCTGCACTGTTCGAACTGAGCGCCACGGTATCCGAATGCCGTGCCAACGAGACGGGTTTTGCCGTGATCGTCAAGTTTCACGCGGAGTCCGAATGGAGCTTCGAGAGATTCCCCCTCTTTCATGCGGTGAATTCGCGGGAGTTGGAGAAGAAGGCGGCGCAAGCCGAGGCCGGTAACGTGTCCTCGAAGCCGCAGATGGGCACGGGCGTCCGT